>NZ_JBLYNV010000023.1:0-77394 GCF_049310165.1 Endozoicomonas sp. ALE010
ATAGCTACGGCTATGCTCCCTACGTTGCGCCTTGCATAGCAACTGCCCACTTAGCCAGAAATATACGATTCCATTTGGCCAACTACTTAGAGACACATTCACACTCTGCATCTTCATCCCTGTAAATCGTTTGAAAAGCATCTATCGGAGGTGAGTCTCAGTTTGACATCACATCAAGCCACAGAGACAGCATCCATATTGTCATTGGCTCTTCTCAAACGTGCCGCCGCTCGATCAATCTCATTGATATCCTGATCCCTGTAGCGCTCATAATCATTCAGCGCCTGTCGGTAGCCAGCTTCAATCTGCTCAGGCGTCAATTCTACCTCCGCCGGTAAACCCAGCAAATTCCGGTCTATTTTGTCTTGCTCCCGGGCCTGATGAACCAGCCTGGCCTGTAACTCCCGCCTTTTTGCCTCTTGCAAATCCCGTTGTGTGACAAATCGATATAATTGTTCCTGAGCGTGTTTGACCAGACTCACCTCCCGGTCAAAGAGCTCATTTGGTAGTCCTGACTGCGCTTTCTCATTGCAACGGGCTTCTGCAGCCTGATAAATATCGTCTTTGGTAACTGCCTCTATATTCTGATGAATTCTCAGCAGCTGTATTGCTGCACCGATATTCTCAGGAGGTGGCATGGGAAAATAATTCGACGACTCTGTATTCCCAACCAACCTGTCTCTGATAGGGCGATTAATAAAGCTATCTTTATGGTAAAGACGCCCCTCATTCATTTCATGATTGGAAAGAAATACAAAATCCAGGGCTACCTTGGCGCATCCCAGAAACCTCAGGCCAAAAGCAGTGCCTGCAGCTACTGCTCCCGTAGCCAGAATACTGTAGGGAGACAGAGTGATTAACGACGTGAAAAAACCAAGTAAGCTGCCATAGACCCCACCAACCACCATGCGACTGCCAAAATACGTCAGTTTATTTTCATCACAGCGTTCCCCCTGAAACGGCAAGTGTCTCAGCCAGCGAAAGCTCAGAAAATCCCCAAGAACAGGCAGATCCTCTATCGGGAGTCTGTCTAATAGTACGGGCAGGCGATCCGTTGGGAACTGATCACTTGAATAATATCGCAGTACGGCCTCCCCTATCGCTTCACAAGCCATAATAATGATGCCGGTCAGGGCTGATTTAAGAATGATCGGCAAGGCCATCATACCAACCATAAAGGTAGCGCCAGCCATGGCCCAGACAGCGAGATAGCCGGCCCAGTTGAATGCGTCCATAATATGCCACATGCTCGTTTCTACGGCACAGACAACCCTGCTGAACAGCGACTTACAGCGCTCAGTAAAAGAGAAGGGTTCTTTTGTTATATAGGTTCCATCAGGCTCGCCAGGTGCAATATGGCTACTGGCAATTGCAGGCTGCACAGAAGAGGGTTCACTCGGCTCACGAGGCTGCGGAACCACAGGCAAAAGAACGGGTGACTGAATCATAGGTGTTTTTGGTGAACTGTTTTTACCACTGACAAAGTGAGCGAAACGGTATCATTTCCTGAATTATTGAAGCTAAACTATAGGTGCATTTTTTCTCTTTGCAGGGTCTTTCCATCAATAAAAGTTGAGGTAACATTTCCAGGTCTCTTTATGTCGCGATAACTAACTGACTATTAAAACAAAGGCAAAGTCTGACTATGATTGTTATTCGTCCCATTCATGAGCAGGATCGTGAGGCCCTATGGCAAATTGCCAACCAGACGGGTGCCGGATTCACCTCCCTGCAACCTCACCGCCCCATGGTTGATAATAAACTGGCATGGGCACTCACCTCCTTTAAGCAGGCTTCGCTGGCTGCATCGCAGGAAACAGGTACTTCTGCCGCAGAACCGAAAAATAATCTCTATCTGTTTGTGATGGAAGATACCGAAACCGGTCAGGTTATGGGCACTGCGGGTATCGAGTCCGCCGTCGGGCTTGAGGCTCCCTGGTATAATTACAAGGTGAGTAAACAGGTTCATGCCTCACAACAACTGGATGTCTACACCATGGTGGACACCCTGATGCTCTGCAGTGACCATACCGGCTTCTCAGAACTTTGTACGCTCTTTTTGCTGCCGGATTATCGTCATTCCAAAAACGGTACGTTTCTTTCCAAGAGTCGAATGTTGTTTATGGCGGCCTTTCCGGAACTGTTTGCTGAAGGCCTCTTTGCAGAAATGCGTGGCTACTGTGATGATCAGGAAGTGTCTCCTTTCTGGGAAGCCCTGGGTCGGCACTTCTTTGCAGTGGACTTTGCCGAAGCTGATCGCCAATCCACCGTCGATAAAGCGTTTATTGCCGAGCTGATGCCTCGCCACCCAATCTACACCAATTTGCTGCCGGATGAAGCCAGGGAGGTCATTGGTGTTACCCACGAAAGCACAACGCCTGCCCGACATCTGCTGGAATCTGAAGGCTTCTACTACACTGGCTATGTGGATATTTTTGATGGAGGTCCGCTACTGGAAGCCAGAGTCAAAGAAGTACGCTCAGTAAGAGATTCACGACAGTACAAAGTTAAAATTGTTGAGAACAACACAACGGATCAGCGCCACTGGCTGATGGCCAATAGTGAGTTGAACGATTTTCGCTGCATCATGGGTAATCTTTCCTACGAAGGACTGGAGTTTGTCATGATCAGTAAAGAGCAGGCATCAGCACTTAACGTTGAAGAAGGCCAATTGCTTCGGGTGGTGCCCTTATCCAGCTAGTCAACGAATTGAGAGGATTACGACCATGGCAGACACAAATGAACAACAATGCCTGTTTATCAATGGACAGTGGCTTAAGGCAAATGGCAAACCCTTTTCATCCGAAAATCCGGGAACAGGCAATGTGCTCTGGCAAGGAGCCAGTGCCACCGCAAAGCAAGTAGACCAGGCAATAAGTTCCGCCCGGGAAGCCAGTCATCATTGGGCGTTTCGCCCATTTCAAGAACGAGAGGCATTCATTAAGGCGTTTGCCAATGAGCTGGAGCAGAATAAAGAGGGCTTGGCAGAAATCATTGCCAGAGAAACCGGTAAGCCGCTCTGGGAAGCCAAAACGGAAGCGGCTGCTATGGCCGGGAAAATTGCCATTTCAATAAAAGCCTACCATGAGCGAACGGGGACCGTTGAAAATGCCATGCCCGTAGGGAAAGCCGTGATTCGTCACAAGCCACATGGAGTTGTTGCGGTATTTGGCCCCTACAACTTTCCGGGCCACCTTCCCAATGGACATATTGTTCCCGCACTGCTGGCTGGCAACACCGTGGTTTTCAAGCCCAGCGAGTTAACACCGGCCGTTGCGGAATACACGATAAAACTCTGGCAGCAGGTGGGAATACCCGACGGAGTTATCAATCTGGTTCAGGGAGAAAAAGAAACTGGCATCGCTCTGGCCGGGCACCCCGGTCTTGATGGTCTGTTTTTCACCGGCAGCTCAAACACCGGCAAGATGATCCACCAGCAGTACGGCGGACAGCCGGGTAAAATTCTGGCGTTGGAAATGGGCGGCAACAATCCGCTGATTGTCACCGAGATGGCAGATATCAAAGCCGCAGTACACGACACTATTCATTCAGCATTTATCACCGCCGGTCAACGCTGTACCTGTGCCCGCCGACTTTTTGTTCCCACAACGCCCTGGGGGGATCAGTTTGTTGATGCGCTGACTGTAGCGGCAGCCAATATCAAAGTAGGTCAATGGGATGATCAGGAAGCACCGTTTATGGGAGCGCTTATCTCTGAAGCAGCGGCCAAACAGATATTGTCAGCCCAGGAAACGCTGCAAAAGCTGGGCGGCAACAGCCTGCTTTTATCAACACATCTTCAAGCAGGAACCGGGTTAGTCTCTCCGGGTATTATTGATGTGACCAATATCAAAGACCGCCCCGATGAAGAGTACTTTGGACCACTGTTGCAAATTATTCGTTATGATCGTTTTGAAGATGCCGTTGCAGACGCCAATAACACCCGTTTTGGTCTCTCCGCCGGATTGTTCAGTGAAGCACCAGAGCAGTACCAGTTCTTTTTGCAGAGAATACGTGCAGG
The DNA here is from genome assembly GCF_049310165.1 of Endozoicomonas sp. ALE010. NCBI lineage: Bacteria > Pseudomonadati > Pseudomonadota > Gammaproteobacteria > Oceanospirillales > Endozoicomonadaceae > Endozoicomonas > Endozoicomonas sp. ALE010. Next base: position 4,022 of record NZ_JBLYNV010000023.1, read on the forward strand.
TATCGTTAACTGGAACCGGCCAATCACCGGTGCCAGCAGTGCTGCACCTTTTGGCGGCCCAGGAGACAGTGGCAACCACCGCCCCAGTGCCTATTTTGCTGCCGATTACTGCGCCTACCCGGTGGCCAGTGTTGAGTCGGAGTCACTGAGTATGCCCAAAGAACTCGCACCCGGGCTTGATTTGTAAACGGTACCTTCGCGTTGAACCAATGGTGAAGTAGTCAATAATGAAAACAATAGAAGCCAACTTTGACGGACTGGTGGGCCCTACCCACAACTATGCAGGGTTATCCCAGGGTAACAAGGCCTCAATCCATTATGCGGGCAAAGTAGCAAACCCAAGGGAAGCCGCTCTCCAGGGTCTGGAGAAAATGAAGGCGCTCAGTGAACTGGGCTTTATCCAGGGTGTGTTAGCCCCCCATGAGCGGCCGGATATTGCCACACTGCGAAGGCTCGGTTTCACCGGCAGTGATTCACGGGTTCTGTCTGACGCGGCACAACAGATGCCGGCAGTTCTGGTAGCCTGCTGCTCTGCTTCCAGTATGTGGACCGCTAATGCAGCGACAGTCTCCCCCAGTGCGGACTGTGCTGATGGTAAAGTACATTTCACGCCCGCTAACTTAATCAATAAATTCCACCGCTCTATTGAGCATGACGTTACCGGAAAAATACTAAAATCGACATTTAATAACCCTGACCACTTTGTTCACCACCAGGCTCTGCCATCCACCGAATACTTTGGTGATGAAGGGGCCGCAAACCACACCCGTTTTTGCCATGAATATGGCGAACAGGGCGTTGAATTTTTCGTTTATGGCCGGGAAGCATTTAACCCGCAAAGTACCTCGCCACAGAAATACCCTGCCCGCCAGAGTCTTGAAGCCAGTCAGGCTGTCGCCCGTCTGCATCAGCTTGATACGGACAAAGTGGTATTTGCCCAGCAAAACCCGGCGGTTATTGATCAGGGCGTTTTTCATAATGATGTTATCGCTGTGGGCAACCGCAACCTGCTGTTCTGCCATGAACAGGCATTTGTGGAGCAGGCTGGTGTCTATGAGTCATTAAGAAAGGCTTATGGGGCGCAGGACTTCCATATTGTTGAGGTGGCGGATCAACAGGTTTCTGTAGCACAGGCAGTTGGGACTTATCTATTCAATAGCCAACTGCTGTCGCTGGACCATGGCGGGACAATGATCGTTGTCCCCTCTGAGTGTGAAAATGAACCCGCTGTCTGGGATTACCTGCAAACCATACTCAACGACGCAAGTTGCCCAATTACGGATCTGAAGGTTTTTGATCTGCGCCAAAGTATGAATAACGGCGGAGGACCGGCCTGCCTGCGACTGAGAGTCGTATTAAACGACCAGGAACTGGCAGCGACCAATCAACATTGTCTGATCAACAACCAGCGCTTTGCCACCCTCAGCCGCTGGGTCAAAAAGCACTATCGTGACCAGTTATCTGAAAAAGACCTGGCCGACCCGCTTTTACTGACGGAATCCCGAACGGCCCTGGATGAACTGACACACATTCTTAATCTGGGTTCAGTCTATCCATTCCAGAATTAATAGCCTTCAAACGTATGTAAGAAACAGCTCTGAAATAACTTCCACATTTCTATAGACGCTGCCCGAAAAGCCAGAACCGCTTGTGCTTTTACGGGCAACGGGTGGCGATCTTTTTTACTTACCGCCAAACACTTTTTTATCTTCTGCAATCCGGTGCGCCACGGCTGGATGCTGGAAAATCCTGTCAATATACGCCGCCAGCCCAGGATACTCAGCAGAGTCAATCTGGACTCCAGCATGGACGAGATTAATAAAGTGGCTGGCCAGGGCAATATCAGCCAATTGAACCTTCCCTCCAAACAGAAAGTCAGTTTCCGGAACCTGAGATTCCAGATAAGCACAAATCTCTGGCAGTTTGGTTTGTAAAACTTCCTGCACTTTGCCTTCGTCAGCAGGCTGGTTAATCAGCTTCTTGGCAACTCGCTCAAAAAAGACCGTTCCCAGTACCTGGAGCATCGCCGTATCGGCATACTCTTCAAACCAGCGGGCCCTGGCTTTTTCCTCAGGTGTCTTTGGGTAGAGAGCCTGTTCCGGATAACGGTCCTCAAGGTACTCACAGATCACCGAAGAGTCGGCAATCGTCACCTTGTCATCTTCCCAGGCAGGAATTTTTTTCAGGGGACTGATTTTTTCAAAGCCTGCCGGTTTCATAAACGGGGTAACCGGCACCAACTCATAGTCAAGTTGTTTTATTTCGAGAGCCAGCAGTACTTTTCGAACCATGGGTGACAGTGGCACCCCATAAAGCTTATTCATGGTCACATCCTCTATAATTATTGTTTTCAACCAACCGCTATCCTACCTTTTACTCCAGCCTTTGCAATATCCAGAAAACCGGAACCCTTCCCGCCCTTATAAAACGAGTCTCTGCATAGTGAACAAAACATCAAAAAGCTTCATTCCAGACAGCTTTTTCAGTAGACAGGAGAGGAATTAAGAGTCCAGGTAGATGGCTGTTGTCAGGGCAACTGTGCTAATAGAGGCTGCGACCATCACCCCCCCGGCCATGCCATGGATGCCTGAATTAATACCAGAGGCAAGAAGGCTGGAATGATCAGAACGCACCAAGACACCAACAAAGAAGCCGGCAAGGCCAGCAGCACCAATGCCAAGGACTCCGCCCTTGCTCAAGGAAATGGCCAGACTGTGATGACCGTTTACGGGCAGGGCAGTATAACCACAGGCTAATGCAGAAGCACCAGCTAAAACATGAGAAATGCCGATGCCACCAATGGAATAACCCGCGACCATATAGGCAGCGTCCGGCTGATAAGGGAGAAATCGAGCAAAGGTGTTAATCAATCCCCCTCCAGTGGTAAAGACCATGCTGCCAAGTGCGAAGGGGCTGTCCAGAAAGTTAGTCCTGAGGTATGAGGCAGCAGCTGGTACTGTTCTGATTAAACGCCTGGTTATGGTGATACTCCTGCCATGTATGTGATCAAGGTCCAGCGGTGCCCGGCAGGCAGGGCAGGTCGGGTTGTTGCTTCCCCAGCGAATGATGCACGATCGGCCAAAGACATGATGACAACTCAGGTTAACTGCTTCATGGCCAGGCTGGCTGGTAAAATCTTCCATGCAAATCAAACAGTGACTCGCACTGTGATTGGCTGGAACAGAGCTTATTTCCATGTCTATTTTCCTGCTTTGGTTGGCCGCACGTCGTTGCACATTCACTGGGTAAATTGGCCACTGGTATCCAGACGCTTTTTCATCTGGACATTTTTTCCTGGAAATAGTTCAACGGCGATTCATTATTGCGGTTACTTCGTCTGAGGATATGGATATCCATGAACACGACATTTCCAAGGCGGATGTAGTTTCAGGGTCAGATCAAGGATCGCTGTTTATGAAATATCCGGGTTAACAGGCGCAAAACTCTTTTGCTAAAGAGTGTCTATCTACTGTCAGTAGATTTTTTATCTTCAAACGATTCAGCAAGACTCCCGGGCGGAGGTGGTGGAGGTGGTTGACTAACTGCACTCGAAGCGTCATCCCCTGACGTTTCAGGTATCATGCTATCCTCTGACGGGGCCATAACCTTCGTATCTTCCCGCGCTGGAGATAAACCGGAAGCTCTATCAGCTTCTTTGACACTATTTCTCTTATCGTCATCCTTCTTTTTTTCAGCGTCTAACACTACACCAAAGCCTCTATTCAGCCTATGAAATCCTCGTTCATTACCATTGGATTCAGGCACGCCCAGCGTCGTGCAGAGTTCACTCATAATAAGCTGTGAAAAAACTATCATTTCAAAAGCATAGGGGTCATCAGGATCATTGGTCATTAAATCGGTAACACCCAGCACCTCTGGAAGACGGCGGAAAGAGTGTTCAGAGAACGTGCCATCCAGAATCACCTGGGCAAAAATTTTCTGGACTAAAAGCCCCTGATCGTCCAACGCTTTGATCTTCTGAGCCACGGCACGCTGTGACAAGTTTTGAACGTCCATCACGTCATTGTTGTAAGGATCCAGCTCAAGGTACTTATGGGTAGCAACGTCAATGGCCAGTTTTATCGGTTGAGCCATAGTTTCGTCTCTTATCTCTTTACGTACCTGATCTTTCGACGCATTCTGCCAATCACCGTTTCCGGTATAACAGGCAAACAATGCACGGAATAAGCCGACACCATCATCATCCTTCACCTGTAACTTGCGGGCGGATGATGGTGGTTCTCCCGTTTTATCACCAGAACGTCTGCGAGGATTTGAGCGTTGCGGGCTGGTCAGGGAAGATACCGAGACACCAGAATCATCATCACTCTCAGGCTTGCCTTGTAAACGTTGTTCCAACTCCGCCATTAACATCGCTTTGTCATCAAGAATTTCTTCACTGGTGTTTTTTTCTTGCTGATACCAGGCATAACCGAGGTCTCTGTATGCTTTTCTGGCTCTTTCAACCCGTTTCAAGTGATCAGCGTCAACAAGACTTTCATCCCCAAAAGCTGAATCCCCCTCGTCAGGAACTGTCAATGCCCTCTCAGGATCATTGGTAATTTTAATAGAAGGACTTGGTTTCACAGCCTCGGGAGTACTATGGTGCTCTGGTCTATCGGAAGAATGCTGGCTGCTGCCATCAAAAGAAAGGCTGATAATCGGGTATTGTATGGCATGATAGCGAGCCTGGAAGCCCAGAAGCTCTTGCTCGGATGAGCCGGTCTGCGCCAGCTGGGAAAGAAGAGTATTCAATTCCCGGGCACCATCAGTAATTGCCTGCTCGATAAGACCAGCATCATAAGCAGACTGCTTTTCTGATTTCAGCTCATTTACTAACCCCAGAGATCCCTGCAGCCATGACTTCAAGTCAGATAAATCCAGATTATCCAGCTCAGGTGGAATTAAACGAACCCGTTGCCCACCGGGTAAATTAAAGGTTACTTTGACATCATTGGAATTATTTTCTTTCAGTTTTTTAATGGCCTTCTTGTGCGCTTTTTTAAATGCAGCCTTTAAATCGTCATTTGAAAGATCCCATTTGCCATTCATTTCTTCCTTGATTTTTTCCAGTGCAGTTATTGATGCATCTATGTATTTCATCTCCTCCTTTTTTCGGAAGCCTTGTTCCAGTGGCTTATCATCGGCCAAAAGCCTATTCAGATCACGTTTGATTCCTTCTGCCCCCCCCGGTCTATTTTGGGAAACCGTACCTCCGGGAGCATTTGCTGGCTGAATATTGTCAGGTAGCCCACTACTCCTGACAGGGTTATCATTTGTGGGAATGCGCTTTTCGACTGGATGATGAGGAGAGACGGTTTGACTGGTGGACGTTTGACCTGTCTGGGCTGTTTCTCCAGCACCGGAATGAGGTGGAAGCACTGAAGGACCAACGGGTGTTCCAGATGGCGGCGAGCCTGGAGGGTTCATAGAAAATCCTTTTCAATCAACGTTGATTCAGTTAAGAGTCCATTAATAAGTTAGTTTAAAACATGCCAGCCCTTTACGATGAATATAACAATATTAGAAAAAACAAAATATTAGAATCGCTTGTTTTTTTGACAAGCAACGCACAGAAACCAGAAAAAATTCAAAATGTGACACTTGCTCAGCACCATATACAGCCAATTAAAAATAAAACACCCATTACTTGATAAACAAAAAAATCAAGAACATATTTTTATAAAGGAGTGAATCATCATCAGATGATCACCTTGCGCAGCAATACCGTATTCAGGTAAGCCTATGATTAACTTCTTGATCAAATCATTCTTAATACCTTTTTTTCTTGTTGCTCCTGCCGCATGGTTTGGATTTAAATTTTATGCTGAAACCCAGTTAATACAAGCAATAGACAAATACAAACCTGTAACATCTGATTACGCAGAAGTTAAATTTGATACCGTTAATGTTCATATAAATGGCAAAGTATCAATAACAAAAATAACTTTAACGCCTAAAAAAACGTTCAAAAGCCCAATCACTATAAAAAGATTAACCGTTGTTTTCCCAAGCACTTTGACAATGATGAAGACAGTGTATGATGTCAGCAATGGAGAACTATCAGAGCTGCCCGATTCCCTGCGCGTCCAGTATGATGGAATTCAACTACCACTGGAGGGTAATGAAGAGTTTTATACCTTATTCAATGATCAACGCCAGTTACGACTCAAACAAGAGCTGGGCAGCATAGTAGAACCTACCTGTGGTATTGAATATATTGTCGGCCTGAATGAATTTCAACAGATGGGCATTGATACACTCATTGACAGACATTTCTGGGAATATAAATACACCCCTGAAAATCAGAAACTGTTTGTTCGATTTGGTATCAGCGCCACAAATCTATACAAGGCATCACTACAGGCAAGCTTTTACAAAAAAGGGTCTCCTGTCATCAACGACTTTATGCAATTACCCTCCCTGACCAATGCTGAACTGACCTACCAGGACGAGGGCCTGATCAGAATGAGCAGCCAGCATTGTGCTAATAGCTCAGGTATTTCCAAAGACGCATACATTAACCGTCTAACCAATCTGCCAGACAGCTTTTACTTCTATAAAGCAGGCATTGCTCCGAATGAAGCGATGAAAAATGCCTACATCAACTTTCTGAAGAATCCTGACACAGTGACCATCAAGGCGCATTTCCCCCCCAACTTCCATCCTCAGGCCTTTTCTGTCTATGACACTGAGCTCTGGGTTTCATCATTTGGTCTCACTCTGCTGGTGAACAACAGCCCTGTCTCTCCCTTTGAAATCATCACCCCGGGGCAATTTGGCCCGGCAAAGGATTCAGATGATATGGACATGACGGAACCCTCTTCCAGGAATACCAACCCAAATGTCAAGAAGGAGTGGCAATCTCAGCCTGCCCATGGAGAAGCATCCAAAACCTACTTCTTTGTTGATGAAGTGCCTGCAACCAATCAGGAACCGGAATTACTGAACCAGCAGTCCAGGGACATTCCAATCTATGAGTTACCAAATCATATTGGTGCCTGGTTAGAGGTTTATGTCGAACCGTCGAAACGTTTCAGCGGAGAACTGCTTGGCGTCGAACGCGAAAGACTGTTACTGAAGGTGCGATCTGCCGGGGGCAGCATCACAATGCCCATTAAGCTGCATCGCATTAAATCGATTAAGGCCAGATAAAAAAGCCCACCTTAACGTGATACTGATACCCGATACGAACTATTACTCTCCATCACAACATTTCTTAATACGGTGCCTCAGTTTTTGAGGTGCCCATAAACAAGATCAATGATCGTAAAGCTTTCCACGATATGAGAGAAGCTATCCGCATTGAAGATATTACTAATAGCTATAAAAAAATTATGTTTGGCTGAAATAATTATTGGATAGAGTGTTTATGAGAGAAACTAATACAAAAAGAAAATGTCTTAAAACAGAATTCAATAATTTTATAATTCAATGGATCACTTTACTCAATTACTTCCATTCGAGATTGCTTTTGGCGAGCCTTATTCCAGCTCACAAGAACCAAAGCACCAGGATGCCCAAAATGAACAACAGCCGACGTATCAAGGGATACCAGTTCAGGTGCTGAGTACTCCTTTTCAGGTGTACCATAGTCAATCAGACAAAGACAACAATAACCCTGGCCCGTTTGGTTCATTGGATAAATATAATATTGCCTTTCTAACTCATGCCGATCAGGAAGCCCCTCATGGAACTGATATTGCTGAGGTTCCACAGTCAGGACGAAATGAATATTCTTTTTGTCATTCTGACACTACCCCTTTAGAGGATGCGCCACTTTCAACGCCAGACACCCACCTTACTCAGCTGCTGTGCATATTGGGGAGCGAGCTTGAGGTTAACGAGCCAATGCCAGCGAGCCATTCTGCCTCGGATTATCAGTTAACTAATCTTCCTGATATGCTCTCTAACCCACAAAATTCAGGGACAGTTACTGTAGTTAACCTGCAAAACCAGAACCAGACGACAATTGATAATCAAACGCCCCAGGCAGTAGAAGATGTTAGTAATAACACTTCAGCAGTTGAGCACCAAAAGAGCTATCAGAATCATCCTGATCACTCAAAGCGCATCAGGGCATACCAAAGAAGGAGTCATTTTCGGAATAATTCAGCTTACGCAAAACGCCAGAGGGAGAAACAAAGGGAGCGTTATCGCAATGATCCCGATTACGCAGAACGCATAAGGGAGCGCCAAAGGGAGCGTCTCAAAGATCCCGTTTATGTTGAACACAATAACAGGCGGCAGAAGGAGCGTTACCAGAATGATCCCGATTTCGCAGAACGCATGAGGAAGCGCATGAGAGAGAACATGCGGAAGCGTTACCAGAATGATCCCGGTTACTCAGAACGCATGAAAAAGCGCATGAAGGAGCGTATGAACCCACTTTCACCACCAAAATAGCGTAATCATTTGATTTTGAAGCATATATTCTATTCGAATATATGGTTGGCACGATATTTAATCGTTTAAAATCAAAATATTACCAAGGGGTGGTGAAGGTCGGGTATGAAAGATCCTGCCAAGCTGGAGAACGATAAGATACGCAAAAGGGAGCGCCAGAGAGAGTACCTCAGGGAATACCGAAGGAAGCGCCGTAGCGAGCTTCGCAAAGACCCCGCTTGCGTAGCTATCGCATGTACCAATCCTTTTAATCATGAATTATGCAAGGTTACAAATAAATATTGAATGGGTAATATCAAGGAGGAACTTTTACAAGAGGACGTGATCTTATGCTTTAGTTCAGTTATTCAATACTTCAATGCATAGCCTTATTACTTACTTTCAATTACCAGCAGATTCTGATCAATTTCTTTCTGTTCAGGATGTTACTATTTCTGAGCCTGGTGCATCAGGGCAGGCCTTCTCCCGTGGAGTTCAAGAAGCAGACTCTACTCTGTGTTCCATGTGTACTGATGAGATGACTAAAAACCACCTTCAGCAGCCAACGGTGCCTTTTAATAATCCATTCAATGATTACCGTTTTAAAAAAAGATCAGTAGTAATCGTTTTCAGCAATACTATAAAAGATCAACCACTTCACTTACCAGTCAGAACAGAAGCACTGAATGATAAACCTGCTCCTACATATACTCCTGATAATGAACGTTTTTCGATCCAGTCAATTTTAGGTTTAAGTCCCTTATCCCTGCAAAGCTCATCAGTTGTTGATAACAGCCTTCATCCGACAGAAAAAATGTATAACCAAGAATCTGCTGATGCTTTTTTTGAGTCAGCAATACCCGTTGCAATTATTAACCCTCAACCAGAAAGTGTACAGCATCAACAACCCACTCCCCCAGCAGAGATTGACTGTGCAACGGAACCCTCTTTTCATGCTAACGAATACCACAAGGAACTTCACAAAGATCCCACATACGCACAGCACTACAAGAAGGAGCGTAATAGAAAACGCCAAAGAGAGCTTCGCAAGAATCCTGCTTACACACAACGGGAGAATGAGCGCAGAAGGGAACGCTACAAGAATGATCCTGCTTACGCAAAGAAGATAAGGGATGGCGCAAGGGAGCGCCAAAGAAAACGTCGAAGAGAACTCTACAATAACCCCGCTCTCCTAAAACGCGAAAGGGAGCGCCTGAGGGAGCGTCACAAAAATCCCGCTTACATGGAGCACCAGAGGCAGCACCAAAGAGAGCGCTACCGGAATGATCCCGATTTCGCAGAGCGTCAGAAGAAGCGCCAGAGGGAGCAATATCAAAATAATCCTGATTACGCAGCACGACAAAAGGAAAACTGTAGGAAGTACCGCATAAAGAAAACTATAATCGCGAAAGAGAAAACCATTCCGAGTTACCGGGAAACTCAGGTGAATTACAACTGACTACTAATTTGGTAAATTCGGTTCTGCTTCAACGCGTCGCAATTCATTCAGTACCCGAAACAACCCAGTGAGTGCATGAACTCTGAGGACAGGTTTTTTATAAGAGAGAGGCCGCTATCCGGTCATGATTCAGACCGGATACCGGTTAGGTTGACATGCTATTTTCTACTGGAGGTGGAACGACCAAACACTCGACAAGTGAGTGGTCGCTTGCGGTGTAACCCAGTCAGGCTAGCTACCTGCACGACTCTCGTCGTATCACATCATGCCGCCCATGCCACCCATACCGCCCATGCCGCCCATATCAGGCATAGCTGGCGCGTCGTCCTGTGGCTCATCAGCAACCATGGCAGCAGTAGTGATCATCAAGCCTGCAACAGAAGCTGCAGCCTGCAGGGCAGAACGGGTAACCTTCGCTGGATCCAGGATACCCATTTCGATCATGTCGCCGTATTCACCGGTAGCAGCGTTGTAACCGAAGTTACCAGAACCCGCCTTAACCTTGTCAACAACCACAGAAGCTTCATCACCAGAGTTGGTAGCGATCTGACGGATCGGGCCTTCAAGGGCACGCAGGATCAGCTCAACACCGGCACGCTGCTCAGCGTTAATGGTTTCAACGTTGATGGCAGACAGGGCGCGAACCAGGGCTACACCACCACCGGCAACCACGCCTTCTTCAACCGCAGCACGGGTAGCGTGCAGGGCATCTTCAACGCGGGCTTTCTTCTCTTTCATCTCAACTTCGGTAGCGGCACCTACCTTAACAACGGCAACACCGCCAGCCAGCTTGGCTACGCGCTCTTGCAGCTTCTCTTTGTCGTAGTCAGAAGAAGAGTTTTCGATCTCGGCACGGATCTGCTCAACACGGGCAACGATGTCAGCCTGAACGCCAGCGCCGTCAACGATGGTGGTGTCTTCTTTGGTAATCTGTACACGCTTGGCAGTACCCAGATCATCCAGAGTTGCCGTTTCCAGGGACAGGCCTACCTCTTCAGAGATAACCGTAGCGCCAGTCAGGATAGCGATATCCTGCAGCATGGCCTTGCGACGGTCACCGAAGCCCGGTGCTTTGACAGCAGTGACTTTCACGATACCGCGCATGTTGTTCACCACCAGAGTCGCCAGGGCTTCGCCTTCAACGTCTTCTGCGATGATCATCAGTGGCTTGCCAGCTTTGGCAACGGATTCCAGCACCGGCAGCAGTTCGCGGATGTTGGAGATTTTCTTGTCAACCAGCAGGATGAATGGGCTTTCCAGTTCAGCGGACATTCTTTCCTGGTTGTTGATGAAGTATGGAGACAGGTAGCCACGGTCGAACTGCATGCCTTCAACCACTTCCAGTTCGTTTTCCAGACCGCTGCCTTCTTCAACAGTGATAACGCCTTCTTTGCCAACTTTTTCCATGGCTTCGGCGATGATCTGGCCAACCAGTTCATCGGAGTTGGCAGAGATAGTACCAACCTGTGCGATGGATTTGCTGTCGGCACAAGGAGTAGACATAGCCTTCAGCTGCTCAACGACAGCAATGACCGCCTTGTCGATACCGCGCTTGAGATCCATTGGATTCATGCCGGCCGCAACGTACTTAAGACCTTCGTTCAGAATAGACTGGGCCAGAACGGTCGCCGTAGTCGTACCGTCACCGGCCTGATCGTTAGCCTGGGAAGCCACTTCCTTAACCAGCTGGGCACCCATGTTCTGGAACTTGTCTTTCAGTTCGATTTCCTTGGCAACAGACACACCATCTTTAGTGATGGTAGGCGCGCCAAAAGACTTCTCCAGCAGAACGTTACGGCCCTTGGGACCCAGAGTAGCTTTTACAGCGTCAGCCAGGATGTTGACGCCCTTGAGCATTTCTTTGCGAGCTTCGTCGCCAAATTTAACTTGTTTAGCTGCCATGGTTGGTGACCCTGTGCACTATTTTGTGAAATCGGAAAAATACCGTGTGATTGCCTGACAATCAGCCTTCCAGAACGGCGGAAATGTCACTTTCAGACAGAATGATCAGCTCTTCACCGTCAATCTTCACGGTGTTTGAGTCTGCATACTTGCCGAAGATAACCTTGTCACCAACGTTAACGCCAACAGGACGCTTTTCACCATTGTCCAGAAACACGCCATCGCCGACTGCAACTACAATGCCCTGGTTAGGCTTTTCAGCGGCAGAACCTGGCAGTACGATGCCACCAGCAGAGGTAGTTTCTTCTTCGACACGACGAACGACCACGCGATCACGCAACGGACGGATTTTCATCGATTCTTTCTCCAACAGTTTGCTTATGCCGTGCAACCTTTTACAGGCTGCTCGCTATCAACGTAATGGCAGTAAAACGATGCACTATCGCTTCACTATGGCCCGGTTTACCCGAACCTCCCTGGTATGCACCCGGGATGAAGTTTACTTTGGCACAGGCCTTAACTAAAAGTTCAAGGCCTTACCGAAGTCTTATCAGGTGTTCCCCTTAGTATGGGTAGCTGGCGCAGTTTTCAAGAGGCAGATGAAAAAAAAACTGACTTTTCCACAAAACTGAGGCTCTAAACTCAAGAAAGAGTGAAAAATTCGTTATATGCCCGCAAATCAAGGCTTATCAATTAATGGCGCTTTTGGCTTCCGGAACGGCCATCATCATTTTCCCGGGTATAGTCCCCATCAATGGTGTGGTTGAGATGGGTTTGATCATGATGCCCTGATGGCTCACGACGATACTCAGCCTCATAAATATTGGTTTGCTGCACATTGACCCCGCTCACTTTCAGCCAGCGCCGGATCAGCAGCTGACGAACCGGTGGAATCAACAGGAATACCCCCAGAAAATCAGTGATAAAACCGGGGATCAACAGCAGCAGGCCACCCAGGGCAATAGCCAGGTTTTCCAGCATTTCCATAGCGGGCAGTTCGCCTGCCGCCATCTTCTGCCGGGCTCTTAATGTGGTTCTGAAGCCCTGGCGGCGAATCACTTCGATGCCAATAAATACCGACAGAATAACCAGGGCAACCGCATTCCAGGCTCCGATGATACTGCCCACTTTAATCAGCACCACCATTTCCAGAATGGGTAAAAGTATAAATAGCACAGAGAGGAAGCGCATAAGAGGCCCCGTTAATCATTGGAGCCTCTTATATAAAGGCAGTGTCGTTTTTTTTCAAGGGTTGTCAGGAAGCAGGAAGGTTGTACTCGCCCCTTAATGAAAAAAACTTCTTACCCGGGTACACCAGCCTCGCAAATAAATCAAAAGCAACCGGTAAGTCGGTCTCTGTACAGCCTGCCCGCTCTCCAAAGAGAGGATTCTCTTATGATAAATTATTGTCTTTTATTCACATCCGTTTCAGGATAATCAGTGTACCTTCTACCAATAAAGCATAAGAACAATGAACATCAAAAATAAAAATATCCTGATCACCGGTGCTGCCAGAGGACTTGGTCTGGCAATAGCCAACTGGTTTGCAGAACGTGGTGCCAATATGGGTCTTATGGACCTTGATACTCCCGAACTTTATCAGGCAGAGGAACTCTGTCGTTCAAAAGGGGTTAACGCGATAGCATTGCCAGCCAATGTTGCTGAAGAAGCTCAGGTTGAAGCAGCTGTTCAGAAAGCCTATGCAGAACTCGGCCCATTGAATGGCCTGGTCAACAACGCCGGTATTCTCAGAGATGGTCTGCTGATCAAAGCCAAAGATGGCAAAGTGACCGAGAAACTCTCCTTTGACAAATGGCAGTCCGTAATCAATGTTAACCTGACCGGCGTCTTCCTCTGCGGCCGTGAAGTGGCCGCCAGCATGATCGACAGTGGCTCAAAGGGCGTCATCGTCAATATCGCCAGCATTGCCCGTGAAGGGAACTTTGGACAAAGCAACTACTCCGCAGCCAAAGCCGGTGTCTCAGCCATGACCGTGACCTGGTCCAAAGAGCTGGCCAAATACGGCATCCGTTGTGCAGCTGTCGCTCCGGGCGTTATTGAAACCGCAATGACCGGCGGCATGAAGCCAGAAGCCAAAGCCCGGTTAACCGCGGGCATTCCTGTTGGACGCATGGGTACCCCGGAAGAGATTGCCCGGACCGTTGGTTTTATTTTTGAAAATGATTATTACAATGGGCGGGTTTTAGAGCTGGATGGTGGGTTAAAACTCTGAACATTCGGGGCAGTTTATGAAATATCCGGGTTAAGTAAATCCCTCCATGCATTGGTCTGAAGACCAGACATATCGTCCACTCCCCTAACCTTGTTATACTGAGATCCTTAATTTCCATGACTTGCCTGAAACAGAACGCGTGCAAAGACTCAATGATCGACAGGCTGAGGCCGTAAAATACATCGATACTCCCCTGCTGGTACTGGCCGGTGCCGGCAGTGGTAAAACCAGTGTTATTACCACCAAAATTGCCTATCTGATTCAACAGTGTGGTATCAGCGCCAAAAACATTGTGGCCGTTACCTTTACCAATAAAGCCGCCCGGGAAATGAAAGAGCGGGTTGGCAAGCTGGTGAAAGGCAAAGCCTCTTCCGGACTGACGGTTTCTACGTTCCATAATCTCGGCCTGAATATTATCCGTCGTGAGTACCAGATTCTGGGCTATAAACCAGGGTTTTCGATTTTTGATCAGCAGGATGCCCGATCACTGATTACCGACCTGATGCAGCGGGACACGTCTGCAGATGATAATGGTGTGGATCAGATCCAGCACTGTATCTCCAACTGGAAGAATGATCTGGTCTCCCCGGCCCAGGCGTTACAAATGGCCAGACAGCCCTGGGAGCAGACGGCAGCGATTGTTTATGAGCACTACAATCGCATGCTGAAAGCCTATAACTCAGTGGACTTTGATGACCTGATCATGAAACCGGTGGAGTTATTCAGACATTATCCGGAGGTCCAGCAACGCTGGCAGGACAAAGTTCACTATATGCTGGTGGATGAGTACCAGGACACCAATGGTGCCCAGTATGAGCTGGTCAGGCGACTGGTGGGCGACCGTCGTAAGTTAACCGTCGTGGGTGATGATGACCAGTCAATTTATGCCTGGCGCGGAGCCAAACCGGAAAATCTGGCGCAACTGAAAGAAGACTATCCCAGCTTAAAGGTGATCAAACTGGAACAGAATTACCGTTCCACCAGCCGGATCCTGAAAGCAGCAAACACCCTGATTGCCAATAACCCACATGTGTTTGAAAAAACATTATGGAGTGAAATGGGCGTTGGGGATGAAATTCGCGTGATTAAATGCCGAAACGACGAAATGGAGTGTGAGCGGATTGCCACAGAGATCATCGCCCACAAACTTCGCCACGATAACAGCTATAAAGATTATGCTGTTCTCTACCGGGGAAATTTTCAGTCGCGGCTGCTGGAGCTGAAACTTCAGCACCATGGTATTCCTTACCACATTAATGGCGGCACCTCGTTCTTTGCCCGGGCAGAAGTGAAAGACATCATGGCCTACCTTCGCCTGCTGATTAATCAGGATGATGACAACGCCTTTCTACGGGTGGTGAATACCCCCAAACGGGAGATTGGGCCATCGACACTGGAGAAACTGGGCAACTACGCCAACAAACACCACATCAGTATGTACAAAGCCTGTGAAGAAGCTGCCCTTGCAGAGGACCTGGCACCACAGTATGTCGACAGGCTGCGACGCTTTACCGGGTGGATGGACGACGTTTCACGACGGCTGCAAACCAGCGAAGACCCTATGCAGGTGGTTCGTGAAATGATTGCTGATAGCGATTATGAAAACTGGCTGATGCAGCACTCCTCAACGCCAGCACAGGCTGAAAAGCGCATGGCCAATGTCTGGTTTCTGGTGGATGCCCTGCAGCAAACCCTGGAACGGGGTGATGAAGACAGAACGGTTGCCGATGCCATTGCCCGGCTGATTCTGCGGGATATGCTGGAGCGCAATGAGGAAGAGGAAGATGCCGACCGTGTTCAGTTACTGACTCTCCATGCCTCCAAAGGTCTTGAGTACCCCCATGTTTTTATGATGGGGATGGAGGAAGAGCTGCTGCCTCACCGAACCAGTATTGAAGAAGATAATATTGAGGAAGAGCGTCGCCTTACTTATGTCGGCATTACCCGGGCCCGGAAATCACTGACCATGACACTGGCCGGGCAAAGAAAGCAGTTTGGCGAGATCATTGATACGCTGCCCAGCCGCTTCCTGGATGAGTTGCCACAGGAAGACCTGGTGTATACCGGCTTTGATGAATCGTCCCGCCAGGAAACCAAAAAAATGGCGGGTAAGATGGGACTGGATGCGCTTTACAAGTCTATCGGCGTATAGCCGAAATAAGCAGAAGTGAAGGGCAAGGTTCCCTGCTTCTGCTGCTTTGTAGCTGTAGAAACGACTTGAGGCTTTTACTCTGAGCCTGTTTCTAGGAGCCATACATAACCCGGATCGATTTTTTTGTATCCATACCATGTCTGCGCCCTTTGCCGGTGTTGGTTAGCCTTGGATAAATCAGTCATAGCCCAGAGACTGAAAGTATGCCCCATGGAGCTGAACAGACAACGCAGTCTGAATCTGATTTCAGCATCGACCTGAGGGTCGTCGGCGATTTCCGGTTGTTTCAGCATTGCCTGCACAGCATTCCAGATGACTTCAGGGTTGATGTCAGGGTCAATCTGATCCAGTTCCAGACAATGCATCAGTGACGGCAAAATAAATTTATTTCTGGCATCCAGCACCCATTGCCTGGCCTTCTGTCTCATCGGTGCATCGGGAATGATAGCCGAGCGGAAAAAATCATCAAACTGATGTAGCTCCGTCCAGGCACACTCCTCCCAGATTCGCTCAATGCCAATACAGGTTTTTAAAAGAGGCTGATTCAACAACTTCTGGTATATCTCCCGCTCGCCGGTGATATCCGAACGGGCCCTGGCCGCCCGGATACACCGGAGTGTTTGCAGAATAACCGGATTCCAGTGTCGGGAGAGCAGTTTTTCAAATGGCTTTATGGCCCCCCTGGCCGACTGTACCTGGAAACCCTGAGAATCAGACGATGGACAGGCAGCATGATGTCTGCCGGATCGAACCACCCTGATCACTGGCGCAACCTCCTGGTGACCTGGCTTGCTCACCTCCGGCTCGCGCCCCTCAGCTCCACTCACCTTCGGGGATTCAATGACATCATGCTCTGACTTGTTAACAGACTCATTTTTTTGACCATTGCGCTTCCTGCCTTTATTTCGGGCAAGCCCCACCGGCAGGTTGGCAAACTTTGGTACCTCTTCAGAAAACTGTCGTAAAACTGCGTCAAAATCGTAGTCTTTATCTGAAGCCACTGCCTGCCCTGTTGGTGATTCCGAAAAGGCAGACAACTCCATGGTCCGCTCACTGGTATCCCTCCAATACTCAGCCAGCAGAGGGCTTTTCTTCAGATAATATCTGGCATATTCAGTTGCTGCATCGGCAGCCAACTCCCACTTACGGGCTTTAAGGAAAAAAATATAGGCACTTGACCAGTGATTAGGGGACATTTGTGCGGCTTTGCGATATAAGTTGGCTACTTTCCAGCTATACATTGGTGATGCAGAATGTGCTCGCTGATGGATGCTTGCCAGAAGACAGGTGACTAAAGCATGAATGTCGCCCTCTCCTTGAATGTAGTCTTTTCGGGCACGAGCGACGGCTGATTGAAACCTCCTGTCAACCTCCAGTATTTTACGCCTGCATGGCTTATTTCTTCCGTTCATACCTCCGGCATACAACAGACATTCTGTAATCAATTCCCTGACTATATGAAAGAGTTCAGAACTTAACTCTGAGTCAGAGAACCAGTGTGAGCCTTTATACCGCTCGTCTACCAGAAAGTGAGCGTTCAACTGCTGTAAATAAGACATCACCATTATCTGCATTGCAGCACCAAGCTTGGTTTGTGGTGGCACATTAGGCTGATCGACAAACAATGACGTGAAGCTCACCGGGGCAAAACGCACATAATCGTAGGGAGAGAAGCTGACCGGGGACAAATAAAAAAACATTTCCTTGATGATTGTCGGGCAATAGGCGAGCAAGGTAATGCCCTTGTGGTAGTTAGCGCCATCCTCAAAGAACGGCAACCCGCCCATAAAATAGAGCAGACTTAATGAATAAAAATCCATCATCATGCTGGCTTGACGGGTCAACTCAGCAAAATCATTCAACACACTTTGATTCAGGGCCTGTATCAGATGCTGACGGTCAGTTTCAGACACCGGCTCACCCCGAAGCATATCGCTATAACACTTCAACAGCACCCAGTTTCGGAAATAGGTGGCCATATCCTCATGCATCAGTTTTTGCAAGCCCAGCAGTTTTCCTGTTGTCTGGGTCCGATCTTGCTTCTTCTCCAGCCAGGCAGCCACATGCCTGTTCAACACCCGCTTCAAACCAGCAGACCGCAATTCCTCAGCGGTCAACCTGCTACCATCTACCTGCAGGTTAATGTTGGCAAACATGTCCAAAACGTCGTTACCGGGTACCGCAAACCGATCCAGGGGAATATCCAGAAAGCGGTCAAGCCAGTATACAAGCCCAGAATTGCCATCACTACCCTGATTTGTTGCCGCTTGCACGACATCGGTCTGTGATTCTTGTGGCGTAGCTGTTGCAGAAGCCGCATTTTCAGTACCGGGTGGCTCAGAATAATTCACCACTCTTGCAACAATGCTAATACCACGGCTGCGAATCTGATCAGCAGCAGCCCCATCCAGGCAAATCGACGCCGAGGCAACCTCATGACGGGTATTAGCGACTCTGTCGACCAGCCACACGTTTAAACGACAACGGTTTTCAGTACGCTCCTGTCGCTGGGTGCTGCGCTCACCAGAGTCAGGATCGGGGCGATTACGCTGACCATCACTGCCACGATCAACTGCCGGAGTATTGGTAATTGGACTAGTGTCACTGCCTGTGCCATGACTGAAACGGCTTTGCATCGGATTGCTTCTGCATGCTGCATGAAATCTTTTTTATTCCCTATGACACTCATTCCTCAAAAAGGTTCAAATGTATAACTGATAACTTAACTCGGGTTAAATTGATCTGGCTGAACAAGCCCCGCGAGCAATGAACTTATAATCTCAGCTTGTTGCTGCAAAACCCGCATAAATTGACAGTCTGACGTTATGCTTTGAACAGGCGGTATCGAAACAGCTACTCTGTCGTTTCAACCCATATTTTATAAACCTCTGCTTCGACCAGGTGCTCACTGGAGTCCCAAAAATCCGAATAGAGAATATTCACCTCCTGATTCGCAGCAGCAGCATCTTCTGCATAGCGGCAAAGACTTTCCTGATAAGTGGTAAACTGTCCAACATCAGGGACCAACGGATGGTCGTTACCTGCCCCACGTTTTTTTACGGGCAAACTTACAGTTTTCTCACCTGATTCATGGAGGAAACTCTGTTCGGATATCCACTCATCCCGATAACTGATAATACGTCGATAGCCGCCTAAATGAATATCAATAATACAAAGATCACTTAACAAACGTCTGTTTATCCGCTGAACTCTGGTGACCAGCCCACTGTCGACTTTCTCACGATAAAACCAGTTGCTGTGATAATCCCAATCAACTTCAGCCCCTTCCGGGAATGTTTTAAAAGAGTGAGAAGCGGAAAAATCCTCTGCCAGAGAGGAAATATCCGTAAGAATGAAGTCACTTTCGGAACTGAAAGGACTGCTCCAGAAAGCTTTACTTCTAAAGAAAAAAATCAGCACATCTGCATCTGGTGTAGCAACCAGATCCTTCCAAAGCTCCCAACCCGATGCTTCGACAGAAAGTAAATATTGAAATGAAGGGTACTGCGAAAGCTGCGACGCTTTACTTGCATGCACCGCCAACTCCCCGGAACTCCACAAAACCCCATTAACCCATTCTCTGGAGCCAGGGATGCCAACCAATATCCCGGTTAGCCAGCTATTTTGACTATCGACGATAACCGCATCGTTTGCTCTACCACTCAAGGCCTCTCTCGGTGAAACCTGGGCAAACTTGCCCGGGTAATTCGCTCCTGACCTTCCTGTGGGAACAAGAAACAACACCATAAAAACAATGATGGTCATCCATTTCATCATTAGCTTCCCTGTATGAGTTTTAACATCCACTGTCGCACGCATCGACCGGCCATGCGAGCAGAGGGCAATCCCAAAACCAACGGTTCTTCAAATGCAACAACTCCTGAATTGCCCCAAAGAACGAACGATCACCCTGACAATATCTTTAAGATAACGAAGGTTAGCGATTAAGAACAGGGGTAGATCTTATGTTGGTGCCATCATAAGTAGTTAACCAAATGAAATCATATATTTCTGACTAAGTTGTCAGTCACTCTGCGGCGTTGCAACTCCGGTCACATAGCTACGGCTATGCTCCCTACGTTGCGCCTTGCATAGCAACTGCCCACTTAGCCAGAAATATACGATTCCATTTGGCCAACTACTTAGACTTCATCTGACCAACCTTCACAGAGCTGACGTTTCCATAGCATCGGCACCTGCCATGGCTGCATCTTTAATCTGGTGTTCCATCAGGACAATTTCATCCATGGAATAAAAGAAGCCACCAGCTACATGGCGAATCAATGCCAACAGTCCGGGACGATCCATGAACGCATGCCTTGCCACATCAACAGAAAGCACGCCTGCTTTTGCATAATGGTTAAATCGCATAAATTAAAAATCACTCAAAGATTATTTGCAAAATTATATAACGATTCGCAGAAAAACCATTTATTAACCACAAGATAAAAACCATAGTACTAATTAAAAACAACCTGACAAGAAATATAACAACTACTGCTTTATATATATTGATTATGAAAACCCCCTTATATGAAAAAAAAACATTTATCTATTTTTTTATATAGCCATACCATTTTGCGGAAATAAAATATTACTCTAGAATCCCTTTTAGTATCTCTCCATGCAGTAAGCGAGTTCCATTACCGAGCTTAAATTAATAAACAGTCATGAAATATTTCAAAAAAATATATTTAAAGCTAGGAATAATAAGGCTCGCTTACTGTCCAACCGTTCGGTTCTGATCTTTATTTAGAGAGAACCGTTTTTCTTAATTAAAAACAGCCATCCGGATAAGGGGTTAGCATGTTTAGAGGAAAGTGTTTATTCATCGTTTTATTGTTATCAATCACATCGGCAACATGGGGAGCCCCTTCCGATACCAGAGTCGGGGTTGAGGATGGGTATTCAGGCGGGAGTTCTTTGTCAGCCATTCTCAGTAGCGGTACTTTCTCTTTCCTTGAACTGGCTGCTCATGCGACCATTCTTATAGGTGGCGGAAACTATGCTCCGGAAAGCCCCTTTACAAAAGTATTGTCATACATCCCGCAAAAGGTTTATGACTTCGGTGCTACCAACGTTCTTTCCAACCGTGTTGCCCACAACGTCTTCCTGAGCCAGCTATTAAGATTACTGCCCGTTGCCAACGACTACGTCTGTGGCATGATGACACTGACGACCGAGGATGGCTATTATATCGACAGCGTTCTGGTAAATCAGGGATCAATACAGAACGACTCACAATTTGAGCATATTGGCGACAATCTTTTTGTGCCAAAAAACAGAGGTATCACCAACCTGTTATTAGTTAAGCAGATGACCGGGTGGTCAACGGCAGGAAGCGCATACATCACTGAAAACCCAATTGACTTATTCGTCACTGTTTCTGATGGTCGACAAACGTCTACTATCAATGTCCAGAAAAGCTCATGCACATTGTACAGTTATGGAAAAGCTCAAGCCTCTATCATAAAGGGTGATGATGTATCTTTCTGTCTGACAAATTCTGGAACCGACTCAAAAGTATCAACGATTACTGCACTAACATCTGCCTACGGCAAACCAGCTCTTATGCGTATTCCCGGGGAAGCCTGCGAAAGCTATTAGTCCGCGATATTCTAAATGATTAATGTTAATCTCTGACAATATTCAAACAGCACCACCCTCTGAGTAAAACAGGGTGGTTTTTACCTGAACAAATTATACCGGATAATAGCGACTGTCCGTTGCAATACCAGACATGTCTATATCCCAATGTTCTACAGGGATCGATTCAACTTTCTGACACTCATGGGCCAGACCAATAAGTATCGGCTTTTTCGCAGTCCGGGTAAAAGCAAACGTTCTGTCATAGAAGCCTCCTCCCATGCCTAGCCTTCTGCCAGCTTCATCAAAACCGGTTAAAGGTACAAGGACAACATCCAGCTTTTCCGGTGAAATCGGTTCTACCTCCTGCAAGGAAGGCTCAGGGATTCCAAAACGATTCAAAACCAGATGAGTGTTGGGCAGGTATTCAATAAACAGAAGGTTGTTATTGCTCCCAATCACTGGCAGATAACATTGTTTGCCAGAACTCCAGAGAAAATCACGGAGAACGTCCGGATTTATTTCGCCATCACTGGCTATATAAATTGCAATGTGCTGGCTATCTGCAAGCTCAGGCCGGGCACTGAGAATATCACACAACATTACACCAGCGCTGACCTGCTGGTCAGCGCTTAATGCCCGGCGGCGTTCGCGGAGAGAGGTTCTTAACTCAGAACGGGATATCATCATCAAAATCGTCAAAACCACCAGCGGGCTGTGGCTGGGGAGTTGATTGCGGTTGCTGCGACTGCGCTGGTTGATGCTGTTGCTGTTGTTGTGGTGGTGATCCGTATTGCTGAGGCTGCTGCGGAGCATAAGACTGCTGCTGTTGCGGTGCCTGCTGCTGGTAGCCACCTCCCATCGGAGCACCCATAGCGCCTTCCTGGCGGCCATCCAGCATCTGCAGCTGGCCACTGAATCCATCAACAACAATCTCGGTAGTATACCGATCCTGACCGTCCTGACCCTGCCACTTGCGTGTCTGCAGCTTACCTTCGATATAGACTTTTGATCCCTTACGAAGGTACTGCTGGGCGATCTCAGCCAGCTTGCCGAAAATAACCACCCGGTGCCACTCCGTTTTCTCCTGTTGCTGACCGGTATTACGATCTTTCCAGGACTCACTGGTTGCCAGACTCAGGTTGGCAACGGCACTGCCATTGGGAGTAAAACGTACATCCGGATCGTTACCCAGATTACCAATCAGTATTACTTTATTAACGCCTCGAGCCATTTAGCTTCTCCGCCATATTCACTCAAACTCAAACAGCCTCCAAGAACAGAGTCCATTCATTGAAGACACCATGGAGTGACCTTACAGGACCACTCCATATTAAAAATTCTCTATTAAAACAAAGGCCCTGTATCTGGTTCCCCGTTTTTATTCTGTATCAACCCGCAGGTTTAATATCTGAACCTAGGAGGCTGACCGAGAATAGACTGCCCTACTGCGGTGGCAGCAAATTGGTCTAAAAAGTCGGAAATTTTTAGCAAATAGAACCACTATTCACTAAAAATTTCCGACTTTTTATCCTCAATTTTCTGCCATCCTCGCTACGGGCGCTATTCTTGGTCAGCCTCCTAGCACTGCCCAAACTGCCTTAACTCGGACCAGTTCAGTACCTGCTTATCAACTTTCAGATAAGCTGTTTTCTCAGCGGCAAGCACAGTCACTTCCTGAACACCGTCAATACCAGCAAGTCGCTCTCCCACCGAACTGACATCACCAAGCTCAGGATTCAGGGCCATTACCATAGTACTCACATAAGGTGGTTGCTTCATAGTAACAGACAACCAGCACCACAGGGCAGTGGGAATTGTACAAAGCATTATGACAGCGGGAACACCGCCATACTCCATGGCAACGCCCCCAAGGCTGCCGCCCAGGGCAGCCCCCAGAAACTGACTGGTTGAGTAGCCTCCCATGACAGTGCCACGGGTTCCCACAGGTGCGAGTTTGCTGACCAGGGATGGCAGCGTGGCTTCCAGAAAATTAAAACCAAAAAAGAAAATCAATAAGCCAGCCAACAACATCGTGGCACTGAGCATGCCTTGATAAAACAGCGCAAAAGCCACGAACAGAATGACAATGCTGAAGCTGTAGCACTGCTTGAGCAGTCGCTGACGCTCACTGAAAATAATAAGGGGGATCATCATAACAAATGACAGGCCCAGGACGGCCAGATAAATACCGCCATGGGCAGAGCGATCAAAATCTTTGCTCAACAGCTCGGGAATAAAAATAAATAAAGCCATCAACACAAAATGGAGGGTAAAAATGCCAATAATGTGCCTCAGCAACTCCGGGTTAGTGAAGACCTGATGCAACACCTGACGATCAACAGAACTGTTTAAGTCCCGCCGTTTAATGACCGGCGTTGGCACCAGCAGGATAATCACCAGCATCGCTGCCACCGCCATCAGGGCATTAGCGATAAAGAGTCCGGACAGCCCCCAGATATCACTGACCACCGGCCCCAGTACCATGGCAATGGCAAAGGCAAGGCCAATGCCCATGCCAATCATGGCCATGGCCTTGGTTCGATGCTGATCCCGGGTAAGGTCAGCCATCAACGCTGTCACCGCACCGGCAATGGCACCACACCCCTGTAAAATACGCCCGGCAATCACCCCCTCGATGGTGGTAGCCTGTGCCGCCAGCAGGCTTCCCAACAGAAAAATAAACAGTCCCAGCAGAATAACGGGCTTCCTGCCCCAGCGATCAGAGAGCCAGCCAAACGGAATCTGTAATATGGCCTGGCTGAACCCATAGGCACCAATGGCCACCCCGATCAAACTGGGCGAAGCTCCCTGAAGATCGTCAGCAAAAAGAGCCAGAACAGGCAGTACCATAAACAGTCCAAGCATCCGAAAGACAAAGACCAGGGTAAGGGATACAGCCGCTTTTAATTCAACAAATGACATGGGATAACAGCAAAGTCCTGAATTTTTTTGGTGGTTATAACTGATAAAATTACTGATAAACAGTGTCGCCGCAAGTCTATCAGGATTCAGATCCCGGATGCTATGCAGAAAGCATGCTCACGGATTATAGCCCAGGGGTAATCATCATCAGTGATGATGAGACCCGTTGATGCTTTACCCGGCACTCAGGCAATCGTCGCCAGGTCAGGTGGTCAGGCAAAAACACTCTCTTGCGTCTGCGACAAAATGTCACTGTTGCTACCTTAACATGCTGACTATAAATACAAGTCAAAGCCTCTTGAAAATTCGTTGTGTGCCTATCAAAAACATCAAAATCATCAAAAACAACAGCCGAGCACACGTATCAGGATCTGGTTTACCGCTGGCGGCAGCAGCCTGACATCGAAACTATCAGGAATAAGTACGCTATCCTCACGTGAGTAGATTAATTAATGAGTGATATTTTAAAAAAAAACATCTTTCTTATATTGGTCATTTGTTTTCCCTTACTTGCTGCAACTACAGCATTTCCTGCTGATACATCAGTTTCAGAACCCCCTATTTCGGCACATTACAAAAAGCAAAATAGTGATGGCACAGAAACCAGCTGCATTGTGACCGGGAATGAAACTCAAGAAGAACGAGAAAGACTGCACAAAGCTGGCTGTACTCTGGAAACACTTCGAAATAACCCTGATATTGATGTTGAGGTCACATTAAAAACAAACACTGGTCCCAGATCGATCCTGATGACATCCAAATACTATTTAATGTGGTTAAACAGCGGCCTCCATGCCGTCAATATCTCTCGCACCTTACCTTTTGCTGTCCTCAATCTGGTGGTTTTTCATCCTGGTGAAGCACTGAAATACCTGGGTTTTTCGGCACTATATAATGTAGGCTTGTCCCGTAATGCCAACCAGACACTCTACCCATTCCTTGGTAAACACCTCTCATCTTACTTTTATCCTGATGGCCGGGATAACCGTAATAACGATGAACCTGAAAGCCTTGGCCTTGGAGGCCACATCCTGGTCATCAGCGCAGATCTTATTATGTGGTGGCTGGAGGCCCCTAACTTTGGCTTTAACATAAACAGTCTGATGCTCGGTCTGGATTTATTTCACTTTGCCCTTGATATGGCAATTTAAACCGGACAAGGCATTTTCTATAAGTAGTTGGCCAAATGGAATCGTATATTTCTGGCTAAGTGGACAGTTACTATGCAAGGCACAACGCAGGGAGCATAGCCGTAGCTATGTGACCGGAGTTGTAACGCCGCAGAGTGACTGTCCACTTAGTCAGAAAATATGATTTCATTTGGTTAACTACTTAAAGTGCCTGACTGACGCAGGAGCCTGCAAAATCAAATAAATTAATCTTTTGGTTGGTACCCTTTTAGAACGCTATTCAAAACCAGCACGTTGGTTGGAGAGTAAACCAGAGGGATAAACGTTATCCATGTCAAAAAGCACCTACACCGTTGCCAAGAATAATAAAACTATCAAAATAACACGGCATTTGTTTAATTTTTGGTTTCAATGCATCCCGGCCATGCTGCTTACCATTTCTCTCCCATGTCTGTCCGACACTATCAAAGAAGAAACCACAGGCTTCTCGATGTCAGCCAGCTACATGACAATTAATGAACACGGAAAAGAAACCCTTTGCACAATCTCAAGTATCGACCACATTGAAAAATTGCAAGCGTTGAAAAGCACAGACTGTAAGCTCCCCATGTCAAATGCCCCTAATGATCAGTCAGTCATTCTGATCTCCCATAGCCCCTACCATGAAACCAGGCAGATATTACTCACTACCCGCAACCTGCTGATGTGGTCCTATATGGCAGTGCACGTCTACAAACTCCTGGACTCGGGAAATATCCTCTGGACTCAGCAGGAAGCCTGCCCCTGCAGCGGGAAATTAATGGATATCAGCAATAAACCGGACAGGTTAATGACCAAAGGTTTCTTTTTTACCTACTACCTCCTGAGCCTCGGATATCATGGCTGGCGTTATATTCAATCCTATATAAATCCTGGTGCCGCAGCCCCTGACAACAAAACATCTGAGTTCAAGAATGATGAAACTGCATGGTCCGACACACTGAACAACGTCATATCCAGAGTTTCAGAGTACCCTTATGCCGGTCAAATTCTGACCTTGGCTCTGGATTCAGCCGCACTGAAATGGGACTGTCGATGCCCCGGCTATTTTACCAACAGCAAAGGTGGCCTTTACTTCAACGGCCACCTCTGGATGCTTTTGCTGAATGTCGCAATTTTTACTACAGACTTGGCGATCGACTACTTATAATACTCCGTTTGCTCTCAGAGCCTGTTGGTGACCTTTTTCAGCTTGCAGAAAGGCCACCAACAGGCTCTCTCACTGGCACGGAGAAAAGGCTGTGGAAAAGATTACCGTACAGGGCGCACGTACACACAATCTGAAAAACATCAACCTGGAGATGCCCCGTGACAGCCTGATAGTAATCACCGGCCTATCGGGTTCCGGTAAATCTTCCCTGGCCTTTGACACGCTGTATGCAGAAGGCCAGCGTCGTTATGTTGAGTCCCTGTCAGCCTATGCCCGCCAGTTTCTATCCATGATGGAAAAGCCCGATGTAGACCATATCGAAGGACTCTCGCCGGCTATCTCCATTGAGCAGAAATCCACCAGCCATAACCCGCGCTCCACCGTCGGTACGATCACAGAAATCTATGACTATCTCCGCTTGCTGTTTGCCCGCGTCGGCATTCCACACTGCCCGACACACCACCTGCACCTGGAAGCTCAAACCGTCAGTCAGATGGTAGACCAGGTTCTGGCACTGCCCGAAGGCACCAAACTGATGCTGCTGGCCCCGGTGGTCAGGGGGCGCAAGGGTGAACACCTCCATGTATTCAACGAACTGAGAAGCAACGGTTTTATCCGTGCCAGAATCAACGGGATTGTTACGGATCTTGATACACCACCAAAACTGGATAAAAAGAAGAAGCACACCATCGAAGTGGTCATAGACCGCTTCAAGGTGCGTGATGATTTACAACTGCGCCTCTCCGAGTCGTTTGAAACGGCCCTTGAGTTGACCGATGGTCTTGCTACTGTCAGCTACATGGATGATGACGCTAAAGACGACATTGTCTTTTCTTCCAGGTTTGCCTGCCCGGAATGTGGTTACAGCCTCAATGAGCTGGAACCACGGCTTTTTTCCTTTAACAATCCGGCCGGAGCATGCGCCACTTGTGATGGGCTGGGCGTTAAACAGTTCTTCGACCAGGATCGTATAGTACAGCACCCTGAATTGACCCTGGCAGAAGGCGCAATCCGTGGCTGGGACCGGCGCAGCGTTTACTACTTTCACCTGCTGAAATCACTGGCCACTCACTACGGCTTCAGTATTGACACCCCGTTTGATGACTTAAGCCCGGAACAGCAGACCATTATTCTTCATGGGTCCGGTGATGAAGAGGTCAATTTCAGTTACGTCAATGACCGGGGGGATGTCTATAAAAAACGACATATTTTTGAAGGCATTATTCCCAACTTTGAGCGACGTTTCAGGGACACCGACTCCCAGTCCGTCCGGGAAGAGCTGGCCAAATACCTCAGTACCCAGCCATGCCCATCCTGTAAAGGCACCCGTTTACGCAAAGAAGCCCGGAATGTATTTGTCCAGAATGAAACCCTGCCGGACCTGGTTAAATTACCCGTTGAAAAAGCGCTGGTCTATTTTCAGGATCTTGACCTGCCCGGTCGCCGTGGCGAGATTGCCAGAAAAGTACTTAAGGAAATCTGCGATCGACTGAGCTTTCTGGTCAATGTCGGCCTGAACTATCTTACCCTGGAGCGCAGTGCGGATACCCTTTCCGGTGGTGAGGCCCAGAGAATACGACTGGCCAGCCAGATTGGCGCAGGTCTGGTTGGGGTAATGTATATTCTTGATGAACCCAGTATCGGGCTGCATCAACGGGACAATGAACGTCTTCTGAATACGCTGACCCGTTTGCGAGACCTGGGTAATACGGTGATCGTCGTTGAACATGATGAAGATGCCATTCGCAGCGCAGATCATGTGATCGATATTGGCCCCGGTGCCGGTGTTCATGGTGGCGCCATCGTTGCCCAGGGAACCCCCGGACAGATCATGGACTCCCCGGATTCTTTAACGGGTCAATACCTCTCAGGTATTCGCAGGATCAATGTGCCATCCAACAGAACATCCGCAGACGCAAAGAAAACCCTGAAACTCAGTGGTTGCAGCGGCAATAACCTGAAACATGTCACACTGGAAATTCCAGTGGGTTTAATGACCTGTGTTACCGGCGTTTCGGGCTCTGGCAAGTCCACCTTAATCAATGGCACACTGTATCCACTGGCCGCCACAGCGCTCAATAAAGCAACGACATTAACCGCTGCGCCCTATAAAAAGCTGACTGGCATTCAACACTTTGATAAATGCATTGATATTGACCAGAGTCCCATTGGCCGGACACCACGCTCTAACCCGGCCACCTACACCGGGATTTTTACCGCCATTCGTGAACTCTTCGCCGGCACTCAGGAGGCTCGTTCACGGGGCTATAAACCCGGCCGATTCAGCTTCAATGTCAAGGGTGGCCGATGCGAGGCCTGCCAGGGAGACGGTGTTATCAAAGTAGAAATGCACTTTCTGCCAGATATCTACGTTGCCTGCGATGTCTGTAAGGGCAAACGTTATAACCGCGAAACACTGGAAGTAAAATACAAAGGCAAGAACATCCACGAAGTACTTGAAATGACCGTGGAAGAAGCACTGCAATATTTCGATCCAATACCCGCGATCAAGCGCAAACTGCAAACCCTGATGGATGTAGGGCTTTCCTATATTCATCTCGGGCAGAACGCTACCACCTTGTCGGGTGGTGAAGCCCAGCGGGTGAAACTGGCGAAAGAGCTGTCCAAACGGGATACCGGTAAAACACTCTATATACTGGACGAGCCCACCACCGGGCTCCATTTTCATGACATTGAACAGCTACTCACTGTCCTTCATCGTTTGCGGGATCATGGCAACAGCGTGGTCGTCATTGAGCACAATCTGGATGTGATTAAAACGGCAGACTGGATTATTGACCTGGGCCCGGAGGGTGGTGATGGCGGCGGGCAGATTATTGCCACTGGCACCCCGGAAGCCGTATCGGATGTTCCAGAGTCTCATACCGGCCGCTTCCTGAAACCAATGCTTGCTTGACACGCGACTATCTTAAGGTGCAGAAAAGAAGCCAAATCTGCACCTATTGAGAAGAGCATCCCTATCTACTTCATTCTGGTCGATCTGGTACGTCATCCCCGGCTGCTTGTCGCTCACACGCATCCAACAAAGTACAGACTCGCTCGAAAATAAAGCCACCAGGGCGCATACATACCTGTTCGGCAATTTTCGTAACGGTCACAATCACAGGAGATATACAAAATGCCTCTAGAACAGTTACCACCTTCATCGCAGTTTCTGATTCACGTGCTATTAACCGACGTCCTAGCTCGGTACTGGACAACAGGTAATGATGTCCGATACAGCCTACACAAAAAGGTACTGCCGCAGTAATAATGGCAACGCATCGGCCAAAATCTGTTGCTTTTTTCCTTATATGGCGTGAAACACCAGCCGATGGCAGATTGTCAACTGCATCGTGGGCACCTTGTTGAACCTGGTTTACACCTGAAGCCTGCATAGTAACAACCTCTTGGAATGAGCAATTAAACGAATTGCATGATAGAAGGAACCCATCAATTACATTGAAACCGTGTCAGAAAGGAACTTTTATAAGAAAGAGTAATCTCTAGCTGTAAGTCAGTAATAATACAATTCAATGAATCACCTTAATAACATACCTTCATTCGATTCTTATTTTACCGGCCTTTATTGCGGCTCGTTAGATTTGCCAGAGCAAACGTATAAATTCAGTGTCAGTGGACAACAGCCTGAATACCAGGGCATGTCTGTTCAGACACTGAACGCTCCTTTTCCGGTTTACCATAATCCGTCAGATACACATAAAAATTTTGCTGGTTCTATTAATTCATTGAATAAATATACTATTAATTCTTCAACCCTTGCCGCTTCAGCAAACACTTTCGCAAATGATATTCCCGAGATACCTCAATCAGCTCTTGACCAATATGTACCCTGGAATTCTGATGACCAACAGTTTCATTATACGTTGCCATCGACATCAGATATTCCCTTTATTCAGCAATTATGCTTATCGGGAAGCGAGCCTGAGATCAGGGAACCAGCATCAGTAAGCTATTTGAATCCAGATAATAAGTTAACTCATTTTCCTGTCATACCCGACAATCCAGAGGATTTACAACCAACTGCTGTAGCTAACCCACTCAGCCTGAACCAAACAACCCGGGCACAAGGAATAGTTGATGGTAACTCTTCAATCGTTAAGCACAAGAAGGCGCTTCAAAATAATCCTGCTTGCCCGGGGAACCAAAGGGGGCTCCAAAGGAAGTGCCACAAGAATGATTCTTCATACGCAGAGCGCCAAAGGATGCGCCAAAGGGTGTACAAAAAGAAGCGTTACATGAATGATCCCGATTTCGCAGAGCACCTGAAGAAGTATCAAAGGGAGTATCAAAGGGAGCGTCGCAAAGATCCTGCTTACCTGGAGTACCTCAAACTGCGCCAAAGGGAGCTCCGTAAAGACCCCGCATTCTCTGAGCGCGAAAGGGCGCTTGGCAGACAACGTTACAAAAATCCTGATTACGCAAACTGCCAAAAGGCGCTCAGCCGTGAGTGGCAGAGGAATCGTCGCCAGGATCCTGCTTACCTGGAGCGAGAAAAAGGAGACTCGTTATGGATCGCAGGAAAAGATCCCAATTACTCAAAGCGCAAAAAGAGTGCAGTACAAATTCGTTAGCAAAAATAAAGCCCTGTGCTGCCTCAGACAACACAGGGCTTCAATAAGTATGGAAAAAGATACCGCGCTCAGTGATGCGTTAATCAAATATGCTGCACTTCATCGATCTCATATTCAACACCGCCAGAAGGCGTGTTAACCACAACCACATCCCCTTCTTCCTTGCCGATCAGGGCCCGGGCAATGGGTGAGTTGACAGAGATCTTGTTCACTTTGATATCCGCTTCATCATCACCCACAATCTTGTAAGTGACTTTCCGGTCATCATCCAGGTTGATCAGTACAATCGTGGTACCGAACAGCACCTTGCCGGTCTTGGTGATGGTGGTAATATCAATTACCTGGGCATTGGAGAGCTTGGCTTCAATCTCGTTGATGCGACCTTCGGCAAAGCTCTGCTGCTCACGGGCGGCATGGTATTCAGCATTCTCCTTAAGGTCTCCGAGCTCACGTGCTTCAGCAATAGCCGCAGAAATACGAGGACGTTCCACCCCCTTCAAATGAGCCAGTTCCTCACGGAGGGCTTTTTCACCCTCCACCGTCATGGGAATTCTTTTCATCCAACGTTACCTTCGTGTAGATCCTGAAGCCGTCTGACCAATCTTTCAGATCCAAAGGCGATCGAACGTGCAATCGCTTCTGCTCCCGCCATGGTGGTTGTATATAGCACCTTATTGGTCAATGCAGAGCGACGGATCAGGTAAGAATCAGCAATTGCCTGACGACCTTCAGTCGTATTGATGACGAAGGCTATATCACCATTGACGATCATGTCCACCAAATGCGGTCTTCCCTGATGCACTTTGTTGATAGTGATGACCGGCAAACCGGCTTCTTCAATCACTTTCGCCGTGCCGGATGTGGCCAGCAACTCAAAGCCGATATCCATCAGCAGACGAGCCACCATTGGCACTTCCGGTTTGTCAAAGTCCCGGACAGAGAGAATGACCTTACCCCCCTGTGGCAGCTGCATGTTCTCAGCCAGCTGCGCCTTGTGGAAGGCTTCCGGGAAGGTAGCCCCAACGCCCATCACTTCGCCGGTGGATTTCATCTCCGGGCCAAGAATCGGATCCACGCCGGGGAACTTATTGAATGGGAAAACCGCCTCTTTGACACTGTAGTATGGGGGCACAATCTCAGCAGTAAAGTTCAGCTCATCCAGGGTTTTGCCCATCATCACCCGTGCCGCAATCTTGGCCAGGGAGTGGCCAATGCACTTGGAGACAAATGGCACGGTACGGGAAGCCCTGGGGTTCACCTCAATCACGTAGATCTGGTCATCCTGAATGGCCAGCTGCACGTTCATCAGACCCACAACACCCAATTCCAGCGCCATGGCACGAACCTGCTCACGGATTTCATCCTGATGACGACGGTTCAGGCTGTAAGGCGGCAGCGAGCAGCTGGAGTCACCGGAGTGAATACCCGCCTGCTCGATGTGCTGCATGATCGCGCCAATCACCACACGCTCACCATCACACACCGCATCGACGTCCACTTCTACCGCACGGTTCAGGAAGTAGTCCAATAGCACCGGGCTGTCGTTCGATACCTGAACAGCGTCTTTCATATAACGCACCAGCTCATCTTCGCCGGCGACAATTTCCATGGCACGGCCACCCAGAACATAGGAGGGACGAACCACCAGTGGATAGCCAATCTCCGCCGCTTTGGCCACCGCTTCCTGCTCACTGCGAACCGTGGCATTAGCGGGCTGCAACAGACCCAGTTTCTGGATCATCTGCTGGAAGCGCTCACGGTCTTCGGCACGGTCAATGGCTTCAGGGCTGGTACCGATAATCGGCACACCTTCGGCTTCAAGGGCACGGGCCAGTTTCAGCGGCGTCTGGCCACCGTACTGAACAATAACCCCGGTGGGTTTCTCAACATCGATGATGGCCAGCACGTCCTCCAGGGTTACCGGCTCAAAGTAGAGTCGGTCAGAGGTGTCGTAATCGGTAGAAACGGTCTCCGGATTACAGTTAACCATAATGGTTTCGTAACCATCTTCCCGCGCCGCCAGTGCCGCATGGACACAGCAGTAGTCAAACTCGATCCCCTGACCGATACGGTTTGGCCCACCGCCAATCACCATGATTTTTTCACTGCCAGAAGGCTCGGCTTCACACTCCTCGTCATAGGAAGAGTACATGTACGCTGTCGTAGACCGGAATTCAGCTGCACAGGTATCCACGCGCTTGTAGACGGGCTTGACCTGTTGTTTACGACGATAGTTGCGTACTTCGGCTTCTTGAATACCCAGCAGCTCAGCCATACGGGCATCGCTGAAGCCTTTCTGCTTCAGACGGAACAGGCGCTCTTTCGACAGAGAGGTCAGACCTTTGTCATTAACCGCGTCATTAGCCAGTAACGCTTCCTCATTCACCAGATCCTGGATCTGCACCAGGAACCATGGATCAATCATGCACTCAGCAAAGATCGCTTCCAGGGTCATACCGGCACGGAAGGCATCAGCAACGTAGTAGATACGGTCAGCTTTCGGTGTCACCAGTTCACGACGGATTCTGGCCAGTGCATCTTCACGTTCTGCATCAGAGCAGGCATCCAGTTTGATATCAAACATGGAGTTAAAGCCCGTGGCACCGGTTTCCAGGCCACGCAGTGCTTTCTGCACAGACTCCTGGAATGAACGACCAATGGCCATTACCTCACCCACCGATTTCATCTGAGTGGTCAGACGGTCATCTGCCTGAGGGAACTTCTCAAAGGCAAAGCGGGGGATTTTGGTCACCACGTAATCAATGGATGGTTCAAAAGAGGCGGGAACCACACCACCGGTGATCTCATTGCTCAACTCATCCAGGGTGTAACCCACCGCCAGCTTGGCAGCAACACGGGCAATGGGGAAACCGGTGGCCTTGGAAGCCAGGGCAGAAGAACGGGATACCCGGGGGTTCATCTCAATGACCACCATACGACCGGTGTCCGGGCAGATACCAAACTGCACGTTGGAACCGCCGGTTTCCACACCAATCTCACGCAGTACCGCAATGGAGGCGTTACGCATGATCTGGTATTCCTTATCGGTCAGCGTCTGGGCTGGCGCGACGGTAATGGAATCTCCGGTGTGAACCCCCATGGGATCAAAGTTTTCGATGGCGCAGACAATGATGCAGTTATCATTGCGGTCACGAACCACTTCCATCTCGTACTCTTTCCAGCCAATCAGCGACTCATCAATCAGCAGCTCATTGGTGGGCGAAAGGTCGAGGCCACGGAAGCAGATCTCTTCAAACTCAGCTTTGTTATAGGCAATACCCCCCCCGGTGCCGCCCATGGTAAACGACGGACGAATAATACAGGGGAAGCCAACCTGATCGAGAACGGCACGGGCTTCTTCCATGGTATGGGCAATACCGGAGCGCGGCGTTGCCAGACCGATATTTTTCATGGCCTGGTCAAACAGCTGGCGATCTTCGGCTTTGTCGATGGCCTGCTGGTTGGCACCAATCATGGCCACGCCGTACTTTTCCAGCACACCTTTATGGAACAGATCCAGGGCACAGTTCAGCGCGGTCTGACCGCCCATGGTGGGAAGAATCGCATCCGGGCGCTCTTTTTCGATAATCTTCTCGACGGTCTCCCAGCGGATTGGCTCAATATAGGTTGAGTCCGCCATGGCCGGGTCGGTCATAATGGTCGCCGGGTTGGAGTTGACCAGGATGACCCGAAACCCCTCTTCCTTCAGCGCCTTACAGGCCTGCGCTCCGGAATAGTCAAACTCACAGGCCTGGCCGATAATAATTGGACCAGCCCCGAGTATCAGAATACTTTCAATATCAGTACGTTTTGGCATCTTGTTCTCACATCAAAACGGGGTTGGTTACTTTGCTGCCTTCAGCATCTCAACAAAACGGTCAAACAGCCCGGCCACATCGTGTGGGCCAGGGCTTGCTTCAGGGTGCCCCTGAAAGCTGAAAGCAGGACGATCAGTCCGCTCAATACCCTGGAGGCTGCCATCAAACAGTGACTTATGGGTTGCCTGCAGGTGCTCTGGCAACGAGTCTTCCGCTACTGCAAAACCATGGTTCTGGCTGGTGATCATGACCTGTCCGGTCTTGAGATCCTGAACCGGGTGATTGCCACCGTGGTGACCAAACTTCATCTTCTCGGTCCTGGCACCACTGGCCAGAGCCAGCAGCTGATGTCCCAGACAGATACCAAACACCGGCAGAGAAGTGTCCAGAATTTCTTTAATGGCGGCGATGGCGTAATCACAGGGCTCAGGATCACCGGGGCCGTTAGAGAGGAAAATACCATCCGGATTCATGGCCAGAACCTCTTCGGCCGGTGTTTTGGCTGGCACAACGGTAAGACGACAGCCTCGCTGAGCCAGCATGCGCAGAATGTTTCTTTTAACACCAAAATCGTAAGCCACGACGTGAAACGGCAGGTCCGTCACGTCGGCATGACTGTCGGTCTCCAGATTCCAGACGCCTTCTGTCCAGGTGTAGGGCTGGTCAGTGGTGACTTCTTTTGCCAGGTCCATCCCTTTCAGGCCCGGAAATTCACGGGCCCTGGCCAGTGCTTTGGCTTCAGCCGCTTTTCCGGTCAGGGCGTCTCCCGCCAGGATACAGCCGTTCTGCGCACCTTTTTCCCGGAGAATTCGAGTCAGGCGGCGGGTATCAATACCAGCGATGGCGACAATATTGCGGGATTTCAGATAATCATCCAGAGACATTTTGCTGCGCCAGTTGCTGGCCAGCAGTGGCAGGTCCTTGATGATCAGACCGGCGGCCTGGATTTGTGGGGATTCTTCGTCTTCCGGAGTAATACCGGTATTACCAATATGGGGATAGGTGAGCGTAACGATTTGGCGGGAATAGGAAGGGTCGGTGAGAATTTCCTGATAACCGGTCATTGCCGTGTTAAAAACCACCTCACCACTGGTCTCACCATCAATACCGATGGCAATTCCCCGGAAAATACTGCCATCTTCCAGAGCTAAAACAGCCGTCTTAGTCAAAGGATCCTCCCGAACTTGAACCTGAGCGCCTTAAGCCCGAACGCTATGATGCTTTAAGTCCTCCAGTTTGAAGACCCAAAAAAAGCGAGATGTTTTAAAAAACTATCTCGCTTTTGATCTTGCACCCTGTCGCAAACACCATAAATTCAAGGCAAATTTCAGCTATTAGACTATAAATCAGCTAACTTGTCCACTACTTTTTTGGTCGCCAGGTGATTTTTGATTCAGAGCATCAAGAGGCAGCAACTCAACCCAGTCTTGTTTATTCATATATTCTTTAACCGCTCTTCCCGCCCCTCCGGCCAACCCTGCACAATTGGACATCTCCCGAATCGCCTGATTATACACACACGCCCTAAACTTCTTCTGCAACTCCTCCTGCTTAAGTTCAAGCGTCAGTTGTTGAATCTCTATTTCCAATTTAATCAGTTTTCTTGAAGATTCATCGTGTAAAAGTACCTTGAATGCATACTCCATAGGATGCATTAAATTACCCAGACTGCGTCTGCAGAAACCTAGATTTTCCAAAACTCTCTTCGCCTTGTTTTCTTTGCTTTTCAGCTCACTCTTTTTTTTCTGTGTTTCGATCAAGAGCTGTAATCTGTTTTTTTTGATGATTCCCTCCATCCGATGCTCAAAGCATATCCTGAATAAATCAGAGTTACGGCTCTCCCTGTGGTTATTTGCTGACCCGGGCGCGTTGTTTTTACTCAAAGTGGGTAGCTCATTTCTTGCTAATTTCTGAGACACCACTTCAAGGTCCGTGCATGCAGGCAACGGCCTTTTCATCGATTTACCCATGCTTCCCGCTGGAACAGAGCCATTATAAGGCGCAATATGACGGGAACAAAGGCTGTGGGCAGTTCTGTCGCAAGCTGTATTACTGCCCGGAAGCATTTTTTTCTGTCCTTCAGCTGTCCTCGGGAAACCTTCAATGCCATCAAGAATGGCATCAAGACTCTCATTCGCCAACCAATCCCCCCACCCCTGAGGGGTAACAACGCCGGATACTATCATCACTATCAACCTCCTTTTTCACCCATTTTCCGCATTATCAGCGCACCGGGCAGTGATTTAAGCTCTCTTCAGTAATCAACCATGCAGCCAGACAGTTGATCTCAGGTTCATCACTTCCCGTTTAATCAGTTACTACAACGCCATCTGTGCAAAAACGAAGGGTATTGTTATACCCCAGGGAATTGTAATGATGATGACAGGTCAAGCATGAGAGCCCCTTGAACTGCAATCATTCATTGAAATCCAGTGGATTCAGGTTTTCAGCCCCAAAACATCCTGCATATCGAACAGGCCGGACTTTTTATCAGAAATAAATCGAACCGCCCGCAATGAGCCCCGGGCATAGATCAACCGGCTGCTGGCTTTATGGGTTACCTCCACGCGCTCACCTTCACAGGCAAACAGCACCGTATGGTCACCAACCACATCTCCGGCTCGAACAGTGGCAAAGCCAATGGTTTCCCGATCTCTTGGCCCGGTATACCCTTCGCGACCGTAAACAGCGCACTTTTGCAGATCACGCCCCAGGGTATCTGCCACCACTTCACCCATTTTCAGCGCCGTTCCGGAGGGTGAGTCCACCTTATGACGATGGTGCGCCTCAATAACTTCAATATCTGCATCATCACCCAGTACCCTGGCAGCCATCTCCAGCAGCTTGAACACCAGATTGACCCCGATACTCATATTAGGCGCAAAAACGATGGCGGTATCCTC
This sequence comes from Endozoicomonas sp. ALE010, assembly GCF_049310165.1. Classification (NCBI taxonomy): domain Bacteria; kingdom Pseudomonadati; phylum Pseudomonadota; class Gammaproteobacteria; order Oceanospirillales; family Endozoicomonadaceae; genus Endozoicomonas; species Endozoicomonas sp. ALE010. The sequence goes on from NZ_JBLYNV010000023.1 coordinate 42,299, forward strand.
TGCCGCTTTGGCGAGCTCTGCCTTCTGATCATTGCTTAAGCCAGTGGTGCCAATCACAATGCCTTTACCATACTGCTGGCACAGGGCAACATTCTGCATGGTCAATTCCGGGGTGGTAAAATCAATCAAAACATCAAAGTCATTAACAGCTGCCAACAGGCTATCTGTTAATGGCACACTCAGTGAGCCAACCCCTGCCAGGTCTCCTGCATCCACCCCCAACAGACTGTCGCCAGGCTTGATAATTGCTGCTCCCAGCTGGCACTGCTGATCAGCGGCAACGGCCTCCACCAGCATTCGCCCCATTCTTCCAGCGGCACCTACAATGGCAACTCTGGTCACGTCACACTCCCTCTGGCATTTTAATCGGTTGCAAAAATCCCTCGTAGTCTATCGGACTACCCACAAACAGCAAGCAGGGCAGGAAAAACAGCAATCCGGCTTTTATTTTTTAAGGAAAAAACGATAACCTGCCCCCACTTCGTGAAAGTTACAGGTGCAATGATGATCAGACAGTTTGTGCAAGACGTTCGGGAGATGCATTGGGCTCCAAGGCTGTTTATGGCCATGGTCATTGTGAAAACCCTCTCTGTGATGATTCGGGAAGCACAGATACTTTAAAACTGAACTTTTTAACCTTACGGATATTCTAAGTTCTGATTCCTGAAAATGGATTCACTCCAAATCCATTAAATTTAATTCATAAAACTTTGGAAATAATGATTATGAATACGGGTCAGATTACAAATTTTTCTTGAAAAGTATTTGCCCGAACTGGTCAAATCACCAGAATCGTTGTAGCAACCAATCAGAGAAAAGAGAAAGTAGCCTACTGGGACACATCGGTTAGTCACACCCCTACGAAAAAGCCTGTTTGAATCGATAATCCGGCATCAATGATGCCATTATCCTACTCCTTTGGGCACGCCATCTATACGAAGAGACAATAAAGCTCGCAATAGGTTATATTACTCCGCTAATGATGCTGATTCTCATCCAAGGTAGTCATGAGCAAGAAAGTAGCAGTTATAGAAGGTGAAGAACTTGCGGCCATCGCTGAACGCTGCGAGAAGCTGGTAAACAGCCATCAAACGTTAACGCTTTCCACACTTTCTCCACAAGGGAGACCGGAAATCAGCTACACTCCCTACCTGCGGGGGGAAGACGGTACTTTTTATATATTCGTCAGCGAGCTGACTCACCACACTCCCAATCTGCTGGCTAACCCTGTGTGCTCAATCCTGTTTGCAGCCCCTGAGTCAGAAACCAAAAACCTGTTTGCCCGCGAGCGCGCCTTTTTCCACTGCCAGGCCGATGAGCTGGCAAGAGGCACCGAACGCTGTGACCACTGGCTGGACCTGATTCAGGAAAAATTTGGCAATACGGTGGAAGTCTTGCGCAATCTGCCGGACTTTCACCTCTTTGCCCTGACGCCTGAAAATGGCCAGTATACCGTTGGTTTTGGCAAAGCTTTCAAAATCAATGCGGATGGCTCTTTCAGCCATATTGTTATCGATAAGAAAAAGTAATAACCGAGGTTCCAATGACCCAAGAAGCGATAGACAGTGGCTTTATGGCTAAGGCTATCGAGCTGGCTCGCTCAGGTTGGTATACAACCATGCCCAACCCGAGAGTTGGCTGTTTAATTGTAGACGTCAACGGTCATATTGTTGGAGAAGGCTGGCACGAAAAGGCAGGAGAACCTCACGCCGAAGTGCATGCACTACGCATGGCTGGCACAAAGGCCAAAGGTGCCACAGCCTATGTAACCCTGGAGCCTTGCAGCCATTTTGGCAAAACACCGCCCTGTGCAGAAGCCCTCAAGGCTGCCGGTGTCGCACGGGTGGTTGCGGCAATAAAGGATGACAACCCGGCCGTATCCGGTAAAGGCATGGCCCTGCTTCAGCAAGCAGGGATAGAAATCCAATCCGGTGTTCTTGCCGATGATGCCCGGGCCCTGAATGAAGGTTTTCTCAAGCGCATGTCGACGGGCATGCCACTGGTCAGAGCAAAACTGGCCATGAGCCTGGATGGCAGAACCGCCATGGCCAGCGGTGAATCCCAATGGATTACCGGCCCCAAGGCACGCAGTGAAGTGCAAAAACTCAGGGCACAGAGTTGTGCAATTATCACCGGGGTAGGTTCGATCCTTCACGACAACTCGTCACTGACGGTTCGCCCCGATGAACTGGGTTTGGCCAATGCAGAAGCGATCTGCAAACGCCAGCCTCTGCGGGTGGTTCTGGACTCCACACTGCAAACGCCCGTTGATGCCAAAGTTATTTCAGGCCCCGGGCATTGCCTGATCGTTACCACCTCACCATGCTGCCCTGAGAAAAAAGCCCAGCTGGAGCAAGCGGGTGCAGAAGTGCTGGTTTTAGATAATGCCGAAGACCAAACGGCTGGCAGAGTAAACCTCCCGGCAGTGTTAGCAGAACTGGGACGCAGGGAGTGTAACGAGGTGCTACTGGAAACCGGCGCTCAACTGGCTGGCAGTATGATGGCTGAAAACCTGATTGATGAGCTGGTGGTATTCATGGCTCCGATTCTGATGGGCTCAGCAGCAAGACCCCTATTGAACATACCACTGCAAAGCATGTCTGAAAAAAAAGAGCTGGTCATCAAGGATATCCGGGCAATAGGTAATGACTGGAAAATCACAGCGCGACCATTGTCTTGATGAGCTGCTCCCAACAAAAGATGAAAAGCAAGCCTGCCGTCACAACACAGCTATCTCTCGCCTGTCATGTAGTGCTTGCCTTCTTCATCGTACACAAATAATTCTGCCTCAGGGTATTGCCCCATGACTTCAGACAATGTTTTTTTTGGATACTCTTCAAGCTCACCTTTAGAGCCAAGAACGTTGATTACCGTTTCATCAAGATCGCAAACAATGATCCTGCAATTTTGTGTACACGCCATCAGACGAAGATCAATCTGTTTGGCATAATTATAAGACTCCTTTAAATTTTCAATTTGTTTTTTAAATAAAGAAGTGAGTGCCGGGTGAAACTCCAGCTTACCATTACCATCCAGGCACCTTTTTCCCTCATCGTAGGATTTTTGTCTTAATTCCGTGATGCTGGCATCACGTCTAATTTTGGACATACCATCATAAAAACAATTGCCATCGCGAACCGTCTTAACAAACTTCCGGTGGTATTTCTCGAGTATGGCTGCCGCCTTTCGCTCTTTCCGGATAGCTTTTGCTCGTCGAACGGCGTCCGATTCTTTACTTGAAGCGAGACCCTGCGTCATAGCGGGATCACTTTCAGTAATCTTTGAAGTGCCTGAGTCCAGGCTACGCTGAATAGCCTTTGCCACATCTGCTCGCTCTCTGTCACTACGCATTTGCTCATCCTGTATCTGCGACTTTCTGCTGAGCGCTAACGCCCGGGCCAAAGCGGGATCATTCTCATCAGTTGCAGTAGCCAGGCTACGACGTATAGCTTCTGACAGCTCACTGGCCTCCCGGTCTCGGTCAGCACGTCTCAACTGATCCGTGACCTCAGTCACCATGCTCTGCTCTATTGCTTGCTGGAGATCATCATTAAATACGTCAGCATGGTTATGGCTCACAGGGCTCTCAGAATAACCTTCATCCTGCGCTTCATCAGGAAGCCTATATACACGCTCCGTGTCATCTACATCCAATGGGTCAGGAATGTCACTCAGATTACTGGCCGTTTCATAACCTGAATCATCGCCTGACTCTGTCGATCCGGTTGTCTGACGATTTGCATTCTGGCCACCCTCGATTGCTGGCAATGATTGCTGATATGGTATGTGACTCACAAAGGGCACCCCCCCCCTTGTTAACCCCTGCAACATACCGCTCCTTTATGCTTTTCTCTATGGTGGGTGCCTGGAGCGCTTCCTCCATGGTTTTCCTGTAATGGGGTGCGAGGAGGAAACATTTGACATGATTGACCAGATAAGAAAAAAAACCTTCCTTGACCTCCAGCTTATAAACCAGTCGTCCATCTGACGTATTCACCTTTTGCATATCCAGGGATCGCCAGCGGCTGTGGTTACCTTCACTGTTCCAATTTTCAAGAACGTCAGCAGAAGACTTTAATACATCCGATGCATTTCCAAACATTATAATTAGTCCCTTTATCATTCCATTGAATAGTGACCAGCCAGATAAACAGCATTAATACGTCCAGAAACATTACAGGCAAATCACAACAAAGCACAGATTCCCCACAAACCGCTTTTAACCCCTGACGAAAAGAGTAAAATAGCCGCCACACATTTTTTCGCTTATAGCTGATAAGAAATCGTACCGGAAACCACCGGTTATCAGAGGGACATTATGCAGCTGAACTCCATCGAAGAACTTCTAGAGGACATTCGCCTCGGTAAGCCGGTCATACTGATGGATGATGAAGACCGTGAAAACGAAGGTGATCTGATCATCGCTGCGGAGAAAATCACCCCGGAAATTGTTAACTTTATGACCCGTGAGGCCAGGGGGCTGCTGTGCCTGACACTGACCGGCGATCGTTGTGATTTCCTTGGCCTTCCACCAATGGTGGGGGTTTCGGACAACCAGTCTGGCTATGGCACACCATTCACCGTATCCATTGAAGCGGCAGAAGGGGTGACCACGGGTATTTCCGCTCAGGACCGGGCCAGAACCATTTTAACGGCGGTTGACCCACTTTCACGCCCGGCCGACATTGTCCAGCCAGGTCATATTTTCCCACTTCGTGCCAGACCCGGCGGGGTATTGAGCCGCGCTGGCCACACCGAAGCCGGTTGTGATCTTGCCCGTCTGGCAGGACTGACACCGGCAGCCGCCATTATTGAGATCATGAATGAAGATGGCTCAATGGCCCGTCGCCCTGACCTGGAAGCGTTTGCAGAAAAGCACGACCTGAGAATCGGTACTATTGCCGACCTGATCCACTACCGGATTGTCCATGAAAAAACCGTAGAAAAGGTTGAGCAACGGGTCATTAATACCGACTTTGGCCAGTTTGATCTTTCGGTTTACCAGGACAGCATCAGCGACTGCAAACACCTGGCGCTCAGCAAAGGCTATATCACGCCGGACTCACCAACCATGGTTCGTGTTCATGCCATGGAACCGTTCCGTGACCTGCTGGCAGCCCACAGTGACGCTACCCGCACCAGCTGGTCTCTGCATAAAGCCATGGCCAGGGTCGCCGAAGAAGGCTGCGGGGTTGTGGTACTGCTGGATTCCGGCAGCCACCAGGACTTGGGAATGGCCTTGGAGCGCTTTGTTGATGCCAATGAGCGTTCGTCTTCCGATGGGATGTCCAGAGCCTACCAGGCCATTGGCACCGGCTCACAGATTTTGCGCGACCTGGGCGTTGGCAAGATGCGCCTGTTAAGCTCGCCCATCCGCTTTGCGGCTCTTTCCGGGTTTGACCTGGAAGTTGTGGAGTATCTGCCATTTGGTGAGTAACTCATCCGAAGGAAATAGCCCCTCAATAGCGTAAAAAAATCACAATGAACGTTACCCGATCATGTAAACTGATCGGATATCGTTCATCTGTATTTAGGGCCTGTTGACGTTTCGTTGCGTGCTCAGCGTATCAGGGCGCTCCTATGACGAGGCGCGGCATTGCAGGAAGGCTGGTTGCCTTTCAAAATGCCGCAACGAAGTCATAGGGGCGCCCTGATACGCCCGAAGGGTGGCTCAGAAAGGCGCCATCTGCTTTGTCAGACTTGCTTGGCGTAGGATAACTACGCGCTGCACAAGTCTTTCGCGCATCTGACGCCTTTCTGAGCCTGAGCACGCAACGAAACGTCAACAGGCCCTAATACAGAAGTTGCCTTTGCTATTACTATTTGGTTGGTTCACCTTCTGGTGGTACACCGCACTTTGATTGCGTTGCTAACGAATGTGTTTAAAAGCCGTCTCAGGTTAATCTGGAAGATGAAGTGCTTCCCCTTGATGCTCTGACGGTAACAAACCTGGTGGCCGACAAAATCTGGCAGCAAGGGCGGAAAGGCCTGTGCCTTTCAAATGATATCCCTTTTATAGAATCTGGAGGCTTGAGGTGAGCACCTCGCCAATGAATAACCCACAAGGCAACCCCGTTCAAAAGAAGAGCGCAGACCGGCTTAACCCGTCGGCTCGCAGAAGAGCACGACAGCTGGCCCTTCAGGCACTGTATCAGTGGCAAATTGCCAAATCACCACTGAACCAGATTGAAGCGCAATTCCGCACGGACAACGATTTCAGCAAAGTGGATGCCGACTATTTCAGTGCCATCATTCATGGTGTGCCCAATCAAACCAACCAGCTTGATGAAGCGATGACCGCCGTACTGGACCGCCCATTGAGCCAGCTTGACCCGGTGGAGCTGTCAGCCCTGCGCATCGGCTGCTTTGAACTGATCAACCGGAAGGATGTTCCTTACCGGGTGGTGATCAATGAAGCCATTGAACTGGTCAAGCGCTTTGGTGCCCAGGACTCCCATCGCTATATTAACGGCATCCTCGACAAGCTGGCACCACGCCTGCGTTCTGAGGAAGTGCAAGCCTACCGGAAAAAATAGGCTGATTATAAGCTGCTTACGCCGTGACGGATGTCAGGCACAGAAGACGACTTGACCATGTAACGGGGATTTATGGCCACTGGTGTAATGGGTGAATTCGAGCTGATCAAACGCTATTTTGCTCGCCCTGAGATCGCACAGATTCAAGGGCAATATACCAGCAGCATTCTTGGCATTGGTGATGACTGTGCGCTCTTTGACATCCCCCCGGATATGCAGCTTGCCCAGTCACTGGACACTCTGGTGGAAGGGGTTCACTTTCCCGGTGAGTGCGATCCTTTCGCCCTTGGTTACCGTGCCCTGGCCGTCAGCCTCAGTGATCTTGCCGCCATGGGGGCAGATCCGCACAGTTTTACCCTCGGCCTGACCCTGCCCAGAGTTTCCGAGCTCTGGCTGAAAGAGTTCTCTGAAGGTCTTGCCCAGCTTGCCCAGCGATTTAAAATCCCGCTGATTGGTGGAGATACCACAAAAGGACCACTGACCCTCTCGCTACAGGTCCAGGGGCTGGTCCCCAAAGGACAGGCCCTGTTACGCAGTGGTGCCCGGCCCGGTGATCTTATCTGTATTACCGGCACCCTGGGTGATGCAGCCGGGGCTCTGCCTTCTGTGTTGAGCGGCGAGACACCGGAAACCTGCGGTGATGAAAGCCTGAAATACCTGTTACATCGCTATTGGTATCCATCCCCCCGTCTATTCGCCGGGCAATGGCTGCGCCAGGCAGGTGCTACCTCGGCCCTGGATATTTCCGATGGGCTGCTGGGTGATCTTGGCCATATCCTCGAAGCCAGCAACGTGGGCGCAGAAATCGAGCCCGATCTGGTTCCCAGGTCTGCGGCCCTTGGCCGTTGCCATGACCAGGATACCGCCCTCACCCTGGCCATGACCGGTGGTGACGATTACGAACTCTGTTTCACGATTCCCCGCCACCTGGCTCAGACGCTGCCAGCAAAACTCTCAGATGGCTGTCGCATTACCTGTATTGGCCAGATTAATGATGAGTCTGGAATAATCAGAGACCCACAGGGCAACCTGCTCAGCAAAAAAGCCTACACTCATTTTTGATTTCTGAAAGAATATAAAGCCCATGACGCTCTCTACCAGACAAGGCATAGCACCAAGAGAAACCTGCTGGAAAAATCCTGTTCACTTTCTTGCCTTTGGCTGCGGCAGCGGGCTGGCTCCTAAAGCGCCCGGTACCTTCGGCACCATTGCCGCCATGTTCTTTTACCTGCTACTGCAGGGATTAAGTCTCTGGACATACCTTGGGGTTATAGTTGTCGCTTCCGTGGTGGGTTTCTGGCTCTGCGGGCGGACCGCAAAAGATCTGGGGGTGCATGACCATCCAGCGATCGTCTGGGATGAATTCTGCGGCTTCTGGATAACCATGATTGCTGCCCCGGCAGGATGGCCCTGGATTCTTCTGGGCTTTGTCCTGTTCAGGCTGTTTGATATCTGGAAGCCCTGGCCGATCAGCTGGCTGGATAAAAAAGTTCACGGCGGTATGGGCATTATGGTTGATGACCTGGTGGCAGGCGTCTTTGCATTTTTATGCCTGCAGGCCATTCACTATGTCTATCTGAAGGAAGTTCTCACATAACCCTACATAGAGATTGTTAACCTGGCTTAAGCCTCTGATATCATCAAAAGCAATAAGTATAAGAAAAGAATACATCATGAGACTGTCAACCTTTCTTCTGGCCCTGGCCATAAGCACCCACAGCTATGCCAGCAATATCAACGTTGTTGGTCTTTTTTCCAATAAAGCACTGGTTATCATCGACGGTCAGCGGCATTTACTGGCTACAGATGGAAAATCGGTGGCAGGCGTAAAACTGCTGAAAGCGACCAGCACCAGTGCCACCCTGGAAGTCAATGGCAAAGCTGCAACCTACCAGATGAGCCGGGATATGAACGGTGGCATTCAACAGCCTGAGCAAGCCATCATCAAAATATCCCGAAATAACCGGGGACAATACATCACCCGGGGACGGATTAATGACCGCGCCATTGATGTTCTGGTGGACACTGGTGCTAATGTTTTAGCCATTAACTCACTGGACGCCAAACGTCTGGGCATCGATTATCAGGCAGGAAACCCAATTAAAGTAGCAACCGCCAGCGATCTTGTTGATGGTTACCAGGTAAATTTATCGAGCGTGATTCTAGGCAACATTCGGGTAAATCACGTAGAAGCAACCGTTATCGAAGGCTCCTACCCTGATATCGTATTACTGGGCATGAGCTTTCTTAAACACGTCAAACTGTCAGAGCATCGTGGAGTCATGCAGATTGAGGCAAATTACTAACCCATTGTTCCGGGTCAGCCGGTAGTTCTCTCTATTTTTCTGCCTTATTACCATACTCGCCTGACGCCTCACAGACTGATACAATCCGGTCACGAACTACATAAGGAGCAGTGAGTGTCTGTTAGTTTTGTTGCAGAGTCTCGCTTACCCACGCCCTATGGCGAATTCATCATGTATGGCTTCGAAGACAGTGGTACGGGCAAGGAGCATCTGGCATTAACCATGGGGAATGTCAGTCAGGGGGGACCGGTACTTGCCAGGGTTCATTCCGAATGTCTGACGGGTGATGCACTGTTCAGCATGCGCTGCGACTGCGGCCCGCAGCTTCAGGCGGCCCTGGAGCGCATTGCTGAAGAAGGCCGGGGAGTATTGCTTTATCTCCGCCAGGAAGGCCGTGGCATTGGTCTGCTGAACAAGGTTCGCGCCTATCACCTTCAGGACAGCGGCATGGATACGGTTCAGGCAAACGAAGAACTGGGTTTTGAGCCGGATATGCGCAAGTATGACATGTGCAAAACCATGCTTGATCATCTTGGCGTTTCCAGCCTGAAACTGATGACCAACAATCCACGCAAAGTTGAATCCCTTACCAACCTGGGCATTCAGGTTGCCGAAAGAATCCCGCACCAGACCGGTCAAAACCCTCACAACGAGCGTTATCTGGCCACTAAAGTGTGGAAGCTGGGGCACATGTATAACATGGCCTGAACAAATCCAATAACATCAAAAAGGGAGCCAGCTGGCTCCCTTTTTTTCATCTCGACTTTGTCGTGTGAAAGACAGTTGTTCAGGGTAACCCCCCTAAGGAATGCCCCGAAATAATTTCCACATTTTGAACTCGATCTCCGTTCATCCTGAGTCAGTCTGTCCTGAAGGCAGTAAGCAGTCGATGCCCCTCACCCCGTCTCTGCACTTATACAAGTAATCAGAGACAGGTTAAACATACAAGCTTGTCGAAGGGTGATTGGCACAATACATGAGGCCGGAGTTCACGCCCTTCGACAGGCTCAGGACGAACGTAGTTTTGAAACCCAGAAATGTGGAAATTATTTCAGGACAGCTCCTAAGCCGGAGTAGCCGTTTTGCCAAGGTGAAATGACTTCCGCTCTATCCGCTCCATCCGGTCACGAACCGAACGAATAATGCCCTCCTGATCCAGCCCGCACTGAGCCAACTGCTCCTTATGGCTCGCCGCTTCAATGTAAGTATCAGGAATACCAAGGTTCAGCACCGGCACAGTAATTTCCTGCTTCTGCAGATATTCCATCACGCCTGAGCCCGCACCACCGGCAATACACCCTTCTTCCAGGGTCACCAACAACTCATGGTTAGCAGCAAGCTCTTTGACCAGCGCTTCATCCAGAGGTTTAACAAACCGCATATTGGCAACCGTGGCATCCAGCGACTCAGCAGCTGCCAGGGCATTCCCCAGTAAGGTGCCAAACACCAGCAGCGCTACCCGGCTTCCTTTACGACGAATTTCCCCCTTACCAACAGGCAAAGGCGCAAGATCAAGGCAAATCTCAGCACCTGGTCCTGTTCCCCGGGGATAACGAACCGATGCCGGCCCTTTATAAAGAAAACCTGTAGACAACAGCTGCCGGGTTTCATTTTCATCACCCGGCGTCATCACCAGCATATCGGGGATACAACGCAGATAGGCAATGTCGTAGCAGCCACCGTGGGTTGGGCCATCTTCCCCCACCATGCCGGCACGATCGATGGCAAACAGCACATCCAGATTCTGCACTGCGACATCATGAATCAGCTGATCATAAGCACGCTGCAGGAATGTCGAGTAGATCGCAACAACGGGCTTGAGGCCTTCACAGGCCATGCCTGCCGCCAGGGTGACACAGTGCTGTTCAGCAATCGCCGCATCGAAGTAACGCTCCGGAAAGTGATCCGCAAAACGAATCAGGTCAGAGCCTTCTTTCATTGCCGGCGTAATACCCATCAACCGCTCATCCGCTGCGGCCATATCATACAACCACTGTCCAAAAACATTGGCGTATTTGGGCTTTCTGGGGGCAACCGTCTTCAGATTCTCTGTTGCCTGTGGCTCCAGCTTGGTAATGGCATGGTAACCAATCGGATCCTGCTCGGCCGGATTAAACCCTTTCCCCTTCTGAGTCACCACATGCAAAAACTGAGGGCCCTCCAGGTCTCTCATATTTCTCAGGGTATGAACCAGCATGGGCAGGTCATGACCATCAATAGGGCCGATATAGTTGAACCCCATCTCTTCAAACAACGTTCCGGGAACCACCATTCCCTTGACGTGTTCTTCGGTTCGTCTTGCCAGCTCCCAGGCATGGGGAATAACATTCAGAACCTTTTTACTGCCTTCACGAATATGGTGGTAAGTCCGGCTGGCAAGTATTTTGGCCAGATAGTTGGAGAGCCCGCCAACACTTCTGGAAATGGACATATCGTTATCATTAAGAATCACCAGCATATTGGCCTTTACATCCGCTGCGTGATTCATGGCTTCATAGGCCATACCCGCCGTCATGGAGCCATCGCCAATCACTGCAACAGCGCGCCTCTTTTCACCTTTAGCCCGGGCGGCAATGGCCATGCCAAGCGCCGCACTGATAGACGTACTGGAATGCCCGACACCAAACGTATCGAACTCACTTTCATCTCTTTTCGGGAAAGCGGCGAGGCCATCCTTTTGTCTCAGGGATGACATTCTGTCCCTGCGCCCCGTCAGAATTTTATGCGGATAAGCCTGGTGACCCACATCCCAGACCAAACGATCTTCCGGAGTGTTAAACATATAGTGCAGCGCAATGGTCAGCTCCACTACACCAAGCCCGGCACCAAAATGCCCCCCTGTCCGCCCAACGGAATACAATAAAAACTCCCGCAGCTCCCGGGCCAGTTGTGGCAGACGGGATTCTTCAAGTGCGCGAAGCTGTTCCGGGTTATTTACCTGATCCAGTAAAGGAGTATCAGGCAGTGTCTTGGGTATCTCGTGAAACATGTGCTCGTAATAACGTCTGGGATGATCCGCTGGCTGGCATTGTACACCCAACCTGACTGGAATAGCATCGCACAATCTTGTTGTGCAGCCTAGCCCGTAGAATTGACAAATCAGATAGGTTGGATTCCTGAAGCCACCTACAACACTAATAGCTTCTTCGAATGATGTAATCGGCAATCTGGCGAAGAAAATCAGCACGATGGTCGAATCCGGAAAGGGCGCTGATCGCAGCATGGTGAAGCTCTCTGGCATAAGCTTTCGCTGCCTCCAGCCCCATCAGGGAAACATACGTTGGTTTGTCCAGAGCCATATCTGCTCCCTGAAGCTTGCCCAGCGTCTCCGTATCAGCAATAACGTCCAGAATATCGTCCCGAACCTGGAAGGCAAGACCGATGGCTCTTGCATAATGATCCAGTGACTGCAACTCCTCACCCTGCAACGGCCTGGCACACAATGCTCCCATACGGACACCGGCCCGAATCAGAGCACCGGTTTTATGGGTATGCATCAACTCAAGCTGCTGCTGGTTCAGCTCCGTCCCTGCGGCGCACTGGTCCATCGCCTGACCACCGGCCATGCCAGCCAGTCCCGACGCCTGGCTGAGGATCGTCACCAGCTGCAATCGAACACTGTCAGTCAGGGTTGAATCAGGACATAAACGGGCATTGCCCAACACCTCAAAGGCCTGACTCTGCAGCGTATCGCCTACCAGAATCGCAGTTGCCTCATCGTATGCCTTGTGACAGGTTGGCTTGCCCCTGCGCAGGTCATCATCATCCATTGCCGGCAAATCATCATGAACCAGTGAGTAGGCATGGATTAATTCCACAGCACAGGCGGCAGGGTTGGCCTGCTTAACATCCCCACCCAAAGCATGACAGGCAGCATAGACCAGCGTTGGTCGCACTCTTTTGCCACCATTAAAAACACTGTATCGCATCGCTTCCAGCAGCAGGGGGCTGACCTTACTGTCATCAGGCAGGACTTCAGTGAGCGCCTGATCCACCTGTAAACGACACTGCTCGATAAATTTTGAAAGCGGCACAGGGCTTGCCATCTTCACAGCCCTCTATCTGCTGAAGGCTCTGCACCGTCAGCAGCAAATGGCTCTGTGGTCAGTTCACCATTTTGCACAAGCAGCTGCTGAACTTTCTGCTCGGCATCGGTCAATGCTTTCTGGCAGCCACGGGTCAGTTTAATGCCCTGTTCAAAGGCTTTCAGAGATTCTTCCAGGCTCAAGTCGCCGGACTCCATTTTCTGGACCAATGTCTCCAGCTCCACCAAAGACTGCTCAAAGGCAAAGCTCTCAGTATCCACGGTATTTTTTGACATGAATGAGCCTGTTGAAGAAAACATTCATGGCACGTTATCAACGAGCCATGACGAGAATAGTTGGCGAAAACGATTTTCGCACTGGTTTGACCAACCGCTTTCGACCATCCGCAATGATCAAACCATTATCCCGTTGGCCGATATTGAAAGCAATGCCCCGGCAAGATCATGGACTTTAATGATGGAAGAACAAAAACGGCAGGCAGTTTACCACAACTCAATGCTGGGCCAGATCCTGATAAAAAAAGGATATATCTCTCCAGAGCAGCTTGATGCCGCCATTCACCAGTCAGCAAGCCATGAGCAGCTGCTTGGAGAGTACCTGATAGAACAGCGCATGCTGTCACGATGGCAACTGCGCAGGGCACTTTCCAGCCAGAGCCAGCTGCGTTTATCCGCCTCCCTGTCAATGGCTCTGCTCACTCCGGTTTACCCACTGCTTGCGAAAGAACATGCGGAGCCGGTTGATAGCACGCTGGAAACTCTGCTCAAGCCTCTGCTGATAGCAGGCTCCGCTGACACACTTGAATTCAACCCTGATTTGTCAACGATTGAATTCAGGCACAATGGCCTGATTCGACTGCGGATCCCAAGCACGCTTGGTGAGCTGAACTTTGACGGCCTGCGATTGATAACCGATGGCAGCAAAAACCACCTGGCGTTGTCCCTTGCAGATCTTGAGCTTACAGATGCCCGGTTATTTATCCGAACCATCCACAACCGGCTTGATCCAGCCCTGCCTTGAAACGTTTCAGGGCTGGATCAAGCCGGTCATGAGTGGAACTTTTTTCAGACTCCGGGCTCATAGAAAAAAAGGTGAACAAGGATCTATATTATGTTTCCAGCCCCTGCTGTATCACCCCGAGTACAGTCGTACATTCTTGATCCCCAAACCCCTGACTCGTCAATTCCATTTGCGTTTTTTGGTATCAGAACCGTAAAAGAAGTACATTGCCAACCTGATAGCTGTTATTTGAACAAACTTCCTGATGAACTACTGGTTCTCATTGCCAGTAATTTATCTTTTTTTGATTTTGTTCATTTCAGTGCGACTCATACACGTCATGTGTCGTGCCTTCGATCAGACTATGTTATTAAAAAAATGTTGGTCAGCGATAAAAGCATGTCATTGTTGCTTTTTGAAAGAGCGGACAACAAAGCGAAATGTTACCTGAGGGGCCTGCTATGGAATGACCTTCAGCTCACACCAGATGAAGTGGTTAATGCTTTCCCGGACAGGCCGGAAAGCAAACTGGGGATAGCGCGCTTCAAAGCGAATTGTTGCATCAGGGGCATGCCGCTGAATGGCCAGAAGGTCTCAACGGAAGCTGTGGTCGAGGCGTTCCCGGATAGCACGGAAGGCAAAGAGAGGTTAGCGTTCTTCAAAGCGCGTTGTTGCCTGAAAAAAATGCCGCTGCATGGCCAGAAGGTCTCAACGGAAGCTGTGGTCGAAGCTTTCCCGAATACTCCGAAAGGCAGACTTGAGATGGCGCTCTTCAAAGCTCAATGTTGCCTGAAGGAACTGCTGCTGCATGGCCGACAGGTTTCACCGGAAGCTGTGATCGAGGCTTTCCCGGATAGTCCGGAAGGCAAACTTGAGATGGCCATCTTCAAGGCACAGTGTTACCTGAGGGAACCGCCGCCTCACGGCCGGCGGATCTCACTGAAAGAGGTGCTTGAGACTTTCCCGGATAGCCCGGAAGGCAAACTGGAGATAGCGTTCTTTAAGCAAGGATGTTGCTTAAGAGGCCTGCCATTGGGTAATCCGGTCTTACCACACATGGTGACCAGGGCTTTCCAGAATAGTCCGGGAAGCCAACTGGAGATAGCGCGCTTCATAGGGCAATGTTGCCTGAGGCGTATGCCGTTCAGAGGCCAACAGCTCAGAACGGGCGATGTGCTTAGTGCTTTTCCGAATAGCGCGAGAGGCAAACTTGAGATGGCGCACTTCAAAGCGGCATGTTGCCTGAGGCAACCGCCGTTGACTGGCCAAGAGATCACACCGGATGATGTGGTCAAGGATTATACGGCAGCGAAAGCAATGCTGGCGCTGGTGCGTTTCAAAGCGGAATGCTGCCTGAACGGCCTGCCATTAAATCGCCAGGCGATCTGTGCAGATGAGGTTGGCAGGGACTTTGAACGTGGCGGCTGGTTGGCTGAAAGAGACGATTTTTATATTCGACTGAAGTGGAAGAAAAGTCAGTTGAACAACAATCATCTTGCATAATTTTATGAAGCGACAGTTTTCAACTTTTGCCGTGTCTCCCCCACAATCAGGATCGTTCAGTCTTGATCCTGAAATTTTGAACCTGATAATCATTTGAAGGTCAAACGAAGGTCAAACGGCGGTATTTAGGAATTGTCTTTTAATAAGTTCCCGATTTCCGTTCACCTTGAGTGCTAAAATTGTCGAAGTATCGAAGGGTCGTGCCACCGAACTTCGACAAGCTTGCACTCAGTCCGAACGGAGTCAGGCAATGAAAATAGGGAAGTTATTTCCAGACAACTCCTTAGGATAAAAAAAGGCCACTGAAAAAGTGGCCTTCACTGATTTCAGCCAAGTCAGAATTAAACGTCTGGTGCCGCAGTGCGTTTAACTTTTGCCTTCTCAGAGTTTTCAACCGGACCTGAGCTGTGCTCGGTCCATACGTCTGCGTCCATGGTTTTATCAAGGAATGGGAACTTGCGACGATTGAATACCGGTGTCACACCGGATGCCACCTGATCATCGAAGTCCTTCAGAACCTGAACAACAATACCAGAAAGCATCAGAATAGCCGTCAGGTTAATCAGTGCCATGATCCCCATGGAAGCATCAGCAAAAGCCCACACTGTTGGCAGGCTGCTGCTTGCCCCCCAGATCACCATACCCAGTACAGCAATACGGTAAACGTTTACCAGCCAATTCTTGTCCATGATAAAGCGCAGGTTTGATTCACCATAGTAGTAATTGGCAATGATCGAACTGAAAGCAAACAACAGAATAGCCGCAGCTACCATGTGCTTACCGACCGGCCCCACCTGGCTTTCCAGAGCCAGCTGCGTCAACTCGATACCTGTTACACCAGAACCGTCCATTACGCCGGACATCAGGATAATAGAAGCGGTCGCAGTACAGACAATGATCGTATCCATAAATACACCCAGCATCCCCATCATGCCCTGGTTGGCAGGATGATTCGAGTGTGCGGTTGCCGCTGCGTTAGGGGCACTACCCATACCCGCTTCATTGGAGAACAAACCACGCTTGATGCCCTGCTGCATCGCCTGGGATACCGCGTAACCCGCTCCACCACCGACAGCACTATCAAGACCAAAAGCGCTCTTGATAATCAGGCTGAAGACCGCCGGCAGCTCTGTGATATTCATAAATACCACCACCAGGGCCACACCCAGATAGCCAAAAGCCATGATCGGGACGACCATCTCTGCCACTTTGGCAATGGAGCGAATACCACCGAAGATGACCAGGGCACTCACCATTGCCAGCCCCATACCAATAGCTTCCGTTGGAATTTCGTAGCCACTGAATGCTGCTGCAATGGAGTTAGACTGCACACTGTTAAAGGCAAAGCCAAACGCAATAATCAGGGAGATGGAGAAGATAATACCCAGCCAGCGCTGCCCAAGGGCTTTCTCAATGTAATAAGCCGGGCCACCTCGATAAGTACCATCACCGTTATTGGTCTTATAAAGCTGGGCAAGAATATTCTCGGCAAGACTGGTGGACATACCCAGAACCGCAATCAGCCACATCCAGAAAACAGCACCAGGCCCACCCATAGTGATGGCAACCGCGACACCCGCTATGTTGCCAGTACCTATCCGTGCAGCAAGACTTGTACAAAACGCCTGAAACGGAGAGACATGAGTAGAACAATCAGTCGCACGGCTGCCCAGCATGGTTTTCATTGCCAGAGTAAACCGACGAATTTGAACAAAGCGGGTTTTTACCGTGAAAAGCAGACCTGCCCCCATAAGCAGGTACATAAGAATGCTGCCCCAAAGCAGACCATTGATGGAGTCTATTAAGTTATTCATAAAATTTCCGGCGCATTGTGTATTCTCGATTTTTATTTCAAATTAAGATTTATAACATTAGGGAATAAACCTTGAATGATAAGTATAAACACCTACCAATCAAACAATGGAAATCCTTTAAAAACTTCCTGGAACCCTTTAACAACAACACATCCTATGTCCAATTCAGGCCAAATAACAAACCACAAAAATACGCATAAAACGATCACCAACACGTACAAATAACAACTGATGCAATTGAAAGCCTGAACAAAAATTTAGAATACCCTTACGGTAAAATAAAACATTTCTTAAACAATCAGGAAGCCCCACCATTTCAAAATAGCAAACTACAAAACAGGCTTTTTCATCAGGAAACAAATAATGAACACACCAATTATCAATTAAATGACACTATTGATAATAATCTTTCATTGTTTAATTTCAGATAACACGAGGCAATGTAAAAGACTACCTTGTCAACAACATTCCTCAAATAAGCAATACCTGATAAAGATCAACCAACATCAACGTTTCAACTTTTGCTAACAGGACTTCGTCTCCTGAAAATTGGCATTACCAATGCGTTCGAGTGAGTCCTCAGATTCAGGTTTATGAACCCAGACATCCTTATCAATCGTTCGATCCAGAAAAGGAAAACGAATGCGGTTAAACTCAGGGGATCGGCCGGATCCTGACTGTAAATCGTAATCCCTCAATACCCGCATAACCGGGCCACTGAGCAACAGGATGATCACAAGATTAATCAGTGCCATCAGCCCCATGGCAAGGTCAGCAACCATCCATACCATCTCGAGGGATGCGATTGAACCAAGAAAGACCAGAAATACGACAACAGATCGATAAACCTGCAATAAACGGGGACTGTTACGGATAAACAGAAGATTTGACTCACCATAGTAATAATTGGCAATCACCGATGTAAAACCAAAAAAGATGACAGCAATGGAAATAAACCACTGCCCCCAGCCACCGACAATACCAGCGAGCGCAGCCTGAGTCAGCTGGATACCATTGAAGGTACCGCCTGATCCCAGCTGGTCGGATAGCAGCACAATGGCTGCGGTCGCTGTACAGATCACAATGGTATCGATAAACACGCTGATCATCGACACAATGCCCTGAGCCGCCGGATGGTTTGGTTTGGGTGTCGCAGTTGCAGCAGCATTGGGACCACTGCCCATACCAGCCTCATTGGAAAACAGGCCTCGCTTGATTCCTTGCATCATGGCCTGTGCTACGGAATAACCAATAGCACCACCTGCGGCTGAATGCAGACCAAATGCACTGTCAAAAATCAACGTGATAACGGCAGGCATTTCATTCAAATGAAAAGCGACAACACCAAAAGCAATCAGCAGATAAGCCATTGCCATTACCGGAACCACTAACTCTGCAAAATGAACAATCGAGTGGATCCCTCTGAAAATAATCACAGCGGTCACACCGGCAATGACCAGGCCGACCAATACCGGACTTATCGCCATATGACCGGAAACCGCCTGGGATACCGAGTTAGCATGGACCGCATTGAAGACAAACCCGAAGGTCGTTAACAAGAGAACTGAAAATAAAATACCCAGCCAGCGCAGGCCAAGTGCCTTCTCTATATAGTAAGCAGGGCCACCACGAAAAGTTCCATCTTTATTGTTGGTTTTATAGAGCTGCGCCAGCGTGTTCTCTACAAAACTGGAGGCCATTCCCAGCAGGGCAACGATCCACATCCAGAACACCGCACCGGGGCCACCGATAAAGATAGCAATGGCAACCCCGGCCAGGTTACCAGTACCCACGTGTGCAGCCAGGCTGGTACAAAGGGCCTGAAAAGAAGAGATTTCATTACCTGATGTCTTTCGAGACCCCAGCGTCAGCTTCCATGCGTGAAAAAAATAACGAAACTGGACAAATCGGCTTCTGACAGTGAAGTAAACACCAGCACTCAGCAGCAGATAGATCAGTAAATATTCCCAAATGAAGGTCGTAATTTCTAAAAAGATCGTACTCATTTGAGCCCCAATGATTTTTCACACCAAACAAGAATAGCAGAGGATTTTTGACACAAAGGGGGATTTTGCAGGGTAAAAACTGCCCAAAAAGACAAAAAATAAACAATGCCTTTGTTTATCAATGGCCAGTGGGCTGCCCGGGCAATAGAGGTCGAAGCAGAGCCTGAAGGTGGGCCAGCCACTCAAAACGGTTAATAATTAACGGTTTGAGACGAATGTAGTAATATCGCCCTAAAATATTAGAAACCGTTATGTTCAGGGAGTGAACACAAATGTCTCAGTTAATCCGGGAATTCAAAAGTGAACACGTGCAAATCAGTGACCTGCTTTTACAAGCACGTGAAGTGGGTGTTGACAACCAGCAAGGTCGAAATTTGATACTTTCCGCAAAAAAAATGCTGCTGGCCCACTTAAACAAAGAAGATAAGTACCTGTATCCGGTATTGCGGGAAGCCGCTGAGAACGATGACAGCCTGAAGTCTACCCTGACTGACTATGCGCTGGATATGGATAAGATTTCTGCCGACGTGATGGTTTTTTTCGCCCTGTATGAAAATGGTGATAATACCAACGAAAACTTTCAGCAGGACTGCAACAACATCATCAAGGCATTGAGCAAGCGAATCACCAAGGAAGAAGCGATTCTCTACAAGACTTACGATAGAATCAAAGGTGTCTGAAACCGGCAGTTAAATGATCGGCTGGTTTTCAGCCGATCATTATTCCCTTCTAGAAGAATACAAACCCAAGCAGCACCACACCCAGAACCATCCGATAGATGACAAATGGCATAAGCCCGATACGGTTGATAAATGCCAGGAAGAAATGCACACAGAGCCAGGCACTGACAGCCGACACCAGGGTTCCAAGGGACAGTTTCTGCCAGTCCACCGGCACCGTGCTTTCTGCCAGATCCAGCATCAACAGGCTACCCGCCCCCAGAATCACAGGAATTGACAGCAGGAACGAGAACCGGGCAGCCGCATCACGGGTAAAGCCCATCATTAACGCGGCCGTCATGGTAATACCAGAACGGGATGTGCCCGGGATCAGCGCCAGCGCCTGGGCAAGGCCAATCAGCATCGCCTGCCTGAAAGACATCTGCTCCAGGGGTTGAATACGCTTGCCTTTCAGATCTGCCCACCCCAGCAGGGCACCAAAAATCAGGGTGGTACCGGCAATAACCGCAACGGTCCGCATCGCCTCATCCAGACCCATTTTTTTCAGGACCAGACCAAATACCACGGCGGGCAATGTGGCAAAAATCAGATACCAGCCAAGACGGCTGTTAACGGTAGCGCCCTTCCCCACCAGAGAGCCCAGCCAGTCACGGGCAATGGCAAAGAGGTCTTTCCAGAAATAGGCAATGACGGCAGCCAGCGTACCAATGTGCACAGCGACATCAAATGCCAGCCCCTGGTCCGTCCAGCCAAGCAGCTGAGCGGGCAAAATCAGGTGACCCGAGCTGGAGATTGGAAGAAATTCGGTAATGCCCTGGATCAGCGCCAGGATAATGGTCTGTAGAGTGTCCATAACGATCCGTCCTTGTCTTAACGTTCTGATTTTTTCAGAGCTACCTTATCCCGAAGGTAAACCGGCATGGCCTGCTCCGCAGGCAGCCCTTTACCCCGTTTAAAGTCGGCAGCAGCGAGCAGGGCTATATCATGGGCCCTGGGCCAGGCTTCAATCTGACAATCAACCACGGTGGCCGACAGTCGATGCCTGAATGCCCAGCCAGTGCCCATCCCGAACCAGTACCCATCCATAACCGGTACCACAACATTTTCTGGCAGGGTCACGATTTCCGCAGCAACCGGTACCATTAAGCCATCCGACTCGGAAAACGCACCCCAGTAGACCTCATCCATTCTGGCATCAATGGCACTCAACACTTTTGCTGCCTTGTGCTCCCTGAGCCCCTGCTGAGCCAGAGCAGCCAGCGTCGAGACCGGAACCACCGGCAGATCAACCGCAAACGCCAACCCCTGAACCATGGCGGTCGCCACCCTGAGGCCGGTAAATGCCCCAGGCCCCCGGCCAAAGGCCAGGGCATCCAGCTGCTTAAGGCTTAAGCCGACCTGAGCCAGAACGTCTTCAACCATTGGCAGCAGATCACGGCTGTGTCGGCGGGGAGTCAGCTCAAAGCGTTCAATCACTTCGCCATCAAGGTTAAGGGCAACAGAACAGGCTTCCGTTGCGGTATCAAGAGCAAGCAGTTTCATGGGGAGTCTTTACTGTTTTGGTGAGTCAGCAACATGGCCAGGGGGCTATTTTGAAAAGACCGGCAGTTCATTACAACCGTATTTTCAGTCATTACAAAAAAGCCGGTGGCGCTTTCTCACACCCCCGACTTTTGTTTTGATCAACAGTTATTGCCCGGGCAACAACATCAGGCAACTATCTCACTCAGGCGAGAACAGGCTTCAGCGCGTCCAGCACCTGCTGTTTGATTTCATCAACAGAGCCGACACCTTCAATGCGGCTGTAACGGGTATCGCCACCCACTTGCTGATAGAACTCAACCAATGGCGCAGTCTGATCATGGTAGACCCCCAGACGCTTGCGTACCGTCTCTTCTTCATCGTCTGCGCGTTGCACCAGGGCTTCACCGGTCACATCATCCTTACCCTCTTCTCTGGGTGGATTAAAGACCACATGGTAAGTACGGCCACTTTCCGGGTGCACGCGACGGCCACTCATGCGCTTGACGATTTCTTCATCATCAACAGCGATTTCCACAACGTGGTCAATGGCAACACCGGCATCACTCAGGGCTTCTGCCTGGGGAATGGTGCGTGGGAAGCCATCAAACAGGAAACCGTTGGCGCAATCACTCTCAGCAATACGCTCCTTGACCAGGGCAATGATGATGTCGTCAGAAACCAGCGCCCCGGAATCCATGACGGCCTTGACCCTGTTGCCCAGCTCAGTGCCGTTCTTGATCGCAGCCCGCAGCATATCCCCGGTAGAGATCTGGGGAATACCATACTCCTCCATGATAAATTGAGCCTGAGTCCCTTTACCGGCGCCCGGTGCACCCAGCAGAATAACGCGCATGAAAAGCTCCTGTTGCCAGCCATCCGTTCTCTGCGGCAAGAGATCGTATTATAGAGACATCGTCTGGCTTGGAATGTGACAAATTTATTGACGTATTCAATAAAAAGCGGACAAGCATATACAGCCGGAAGCCCGGTGACAAGTTTGGACTTATCACCTGGGCCAGGTACATGGTTGAAGTGAGTTTGACGTGTAAAATCTCCGTTCACCCTGAGCGGAGCCGAAGGGTGCTTGGCACGATCTATCAAAGTCCGGAGTTTCCGCCTTTAGGCCCTATGGGTCCTTCGACAAGCTCAGGACGAACGGAGTACGGAGGCACGACAGCCCGTCAAACTCATTGTAACCATGTACCAGGAACCAATATGAAAATTACTGCTTTTCAACCACCACACTACCGATGGAGTAACCTGCCCCGAAAGAGCAAATAACCCCTTTATCCCCCGATGTCAGATCCAGCGAGTGTTTATGAAAGGCAATGATCGAACCGGCTGAACTGGTATTAGCGTACTCATTGAGAATCACCGGCGCTTCCCGGGGCTCCGGCTCACGGCCCAGCAGCTTGCGCGCCACCAGTTGGTTCATATTCAAGTTTGCCTGATGCAGCCATAGACGGCTCAAATCTCCGGGGGTAAGTGCAAGAGACTCAAGGTGATCAGAAATATGCTTCACCACCTGTGGACAAACTTCTTTAAAGACTTTCCGGCCATTCTGGACAAACAGTTTGTCGGGCTTGCCGACACCGGTTTCATCCGCACGATTCAGAAAGCCAAAGTTGTTACGGATATTATTGGAGAACTGAGTCCACAGGTGACAGCCGAGTACCCGGTAGCCATCTTTCCGTCTGGCAATATCTTCACTTTCCAGCAATACGGCAGTACAGGCATCACCAAAAATAAAGTGACTGTCCCGGTCACGGAAGTTCAGATGACCCGAACAAATTTCCGGGTTCACCATCAATACCCGTTTTGCAGACCCGCTGCGAATAGCGTCGACGCCAGCCTGGATACCAAAGGTAGCCGAAGAACAGGCGACGTTCATGTCATAACCATAACCACCGCCACCGAGAAACTGCTGAATCTCAACGGCAATGGCCGGGTAAGGGCGCTGCATATTGGAACAGGCGACAATAATCATATCCACGCCGGATGGCTCTACCCGGGCCTGGGCAAGAGCCCCTCTGGCAGCATGGAGTGCCATTTCGCACTGGACAGAGATGTCCTCATTGCCACGCTCGGGAATTCGTGGAACCATTCTCTGCGGATCCAGAACGCCTTCCCGGTTAACCACGTAGCGGCTAACAATTCCGGAGGCTTTTTCAATAAACTCACTACTGCTTCTGGCCAGCGGTTCCAATTCACCGGCAGCTATGGCCTCTTTGTTGTTTTCATTCTGCTGGTCGACCCAGGCATTGAATGCATTGACCAGCTCATCATTACTGATGGCCCCCGGCGGGGTATATAACCCGGTACCACTGATCACGACTTCCGGCACAATCACTCCATCACATGCTTATTGTCTTTTATTTTTCGCATCTTATAGCAGGGTAATTACCAAGGGAACCAATAAGTAACCAACCTTATGAAATTATCGTTTCTGGCGTCAGGGCTTGCCGGTTCCCCGCTTTTGTCTTGATGCCTCCAGCTCCGGGCTATTCCCCCCAAGACTCCAGTTTCCGGGCTCCTCCTCTTCAATGACCACCCAGACCGCCTGCTGAAAACGATCTTCACCACCTGCTGCAACCTCCACCAGCAGCTTAGAGATTCCATCCATCACTTCCTGCTTCTGGATTTCATTAAACAGCCCCTTGACCGTTTTCACAGAGACAAACGGCATAAGCACTCACCTCACAATAAATACCGACCTTCACAGATTAGCTCATTTTCACCACAGGCACTGAAAGCACCAAAGGTAATAAATGCGTGGTCATCCTCCATTCCCAGCTGACGCACCTGGTACAGTAATAACAGAGCCTGAAGGCCGTAACCAAAGCGCCCCCATAACTTGATAAAAAAGATCAGGTAAAAAGGTTTGGGTAGATTAAGGATATTAAATTGCGACATAACAGCTCCGGACTAGGAGGCTGTCCGAGAATAGCGCCCGTCTAGGCGACCCCGTAGCGAGGATGGCAGAAAATTGAGGATAAAAATTCCGTTTTGTGAGGTGAATAGCGGGGCTATTTGCCGAACAAAACGGAATTTTTAGACCAATTTGCTGCCACCGCACGACTGCATGACTGCATGGATGCAGGAGCTAGAGCAACGCAGGAGCAGTTGCCGCGTAGGGCAGTCTATTCTCGGACAGGCTCCTAGGTTCAGGAAGCACACTTCGCCAAATGTACCGATGGGACAGGCTGAAAAAGGAATAGAGGAACTATTTGATAGTTATTAAATCCAACAATAACCAATAAACATAAATTTATAATCACCTTATGACTATATCTTCAGTTAATCAGACTCCTGCGCCCGGTTCTCGCCCGGCTGATGATATTGTCAGCTTATTCAAGGATGGCAGATTAATGGTTCGGGCTGTTGATGCACGCAAGGGCAAATGGCTCGGCTGGGAAACAAAGCCGGTTACCCGGTTAAGTCCCCAATGCAACAACCCCTTAACTAAACATGGTGAAGAGCAGGTATTCAGTGGGGAATCATGGGTAGTGACCATGTTGGGACCAATAGAGAGGAATGAGGTTGAGCTGGCATGGGCCTATAAACATGATGCCTTTACCGAT
Organism: Endozoicomonas sp. ALE010; assembly: GCF_049310165.1. NCBI lineage: Bacteria > Pseudomonadati > Pseudomonadota > Gammaproteobacteria > Oceanospirillales > Endozoicomonadaceae > Endozoicomonas > Endozoicomonas sp. ALE010. Next base: position 67,294 of record NZ_JBLYNV010000023.1, read on the forward strand.
GCTCAAGGAGATTTTCAGCCGAACAAAACACATTCCAAACCGATAAAAAAAATCACGGATTACGTAACGCTGAACATCAAGATGGAAGAAAAATATTGGCAGAGCAAAACCATCTTCCCTGATACCAAAACCTCCGGGCGTATTGACAGCACAGGTTACCTGCTGCATCAGTTATCCAGCAGGCAAAACATCGAAAAAACCTACCCGGAAATTATTTGCCGCATTAATCTGGGTCTGATGCACTGCGGATATCTTCTCGACTTTAACCGGGAAGCTGCGTTTGACCGGGTCGCAGATATGATGCAAAACATTTTACTGCTGGAACTGGGAGATGACGCCAGTGCCGCTGGGGAATTTCGCCAACCTTTACGGCTGTCGGTATACGATAGCGAGCGGGGTGTGCTATTCCCGCCGCTCAAACTGCAGCGCCATGAAATAGAGGCGATTTCGGCAAACGCCAGAACATTCTCGAAATATGCTCAAACCATGGGGCAGGCTATCACGCTGTTCAAGGTGCTGGTGCAGTCCGGTGTTGATCGTTTTTTGCAGCTACTGATCAATATTCCGGAAAGTATCAAACCCGTAGCAGAGGCAGAAAAAAATCTGGACCTGATAAAAATATTATCTACCGGGGACATATTATGTAGCTTACCCGAATTACTGGAAGCGATAGAAAATGCCCGGTTACTTAATGTCAATCTACCTGTGCAGTTATTGGAAAAATTGATTAGTACGTCCTTTTTCCCTGCAAGTGATTTAAGAGACTTCAAAGACCGGGGAAACTGCATTTTCCTGGATATGGATTTATACGGAGATCGTTGGCAGGAGACAAAATCGAAGCTTGGCAAGCAAGCGCAGACTTGCAGGAAGGCATTGCTTAACAGGTTATTTGTCCCAATATTGTTGCAAGGTCATTGTGATCATTACTCCAATCGTAACCCATTAGTCGTCTGTCTTCTGATTGTCCATGGAACCAGGGTCGACTTTCAAAAAAAGCATCTTTCTAACGTGACCGGTAGCCTATGGCTGTTACTGGCAGCCAGGTATTTCTGCCAGGAGAGTTTGTTGACCCGGGATGAATTCAGGATTATCCGCCACGAGATCCTGTGGCAGATTAGCTGCAACAAGATGGTTTATACGGAACGCTTCTATACAGAGGTAAAGCCGGGGCAAATGGCACCCCCTGAGGGAATCCCGAATACTCTGGCTACGTTTATAGACAATCTGAAAAAAGTTTTGGCCCGTCAATCGGTATCCACCGGAGCCGACTGGGTTGAAAATCTGTGCCGGGAACTGATCGGCGAAAAAATATACCACCAGTTTTATCTGAACAAAAATGCTGACGGGCAAAAATTGCTGGATTACCTGCAAAATGGCTTATCGCCGCAGCGGTTTAACGATGAGCAGTTAATCGAGCATTTTCGCTACATGACCACTATCCCACTGTCAAACAATCCATTATTCAGCTGCTTAAAGATTTTTCACCAAGAACCCAAGGTAAATAATTTCTGCGTTATCCGGTTGCCTGATAAGGAAACCGGCCAGAGCGAATGGCTCGACAAATTTCTGACCGCCCCACCGAACTTTGTGCAAAGTGAGCTTGACCGTATTGACCACTATCCTGCCATCACCCGGGTAGCGGGTTGGCATTATTACCAGAACCTCCATCCCACCGTAGCAAAAGTCATACTGGAAGGGGGCAAACCCCGCTCCCGCAAAGTTCACGGCCTGGATCACGCCCTGCGAACCCAGCTGGCGACCGAGTTTCTTGTGGAGGTATTGCCTGACATTCATGCGCCATTTAAGGAACTGCTGAAAAACCAGCCCCTGCTGCAGGAATTACTGCCCATTGCCGAGCTATACCACGACGCAGTTGCTGAAGATGAGCATAAAGATGTGGAAGAGCGTCGTGCCGCTGAACTGTTCCAGCGTGATATGCAGAGTTTGCATCACTACCCGGATGAACTGATCGGGTTAGTATCCAGTGCCCTGAAAAATAAAAACAGCAACCAGATGCAGCCGGTCAGGGCTCCTTTCACCAGTGACCAGCAATGCTCCGCAGACGAATTACTGCTTCGTCAGGTGCTGCGCTTTGGTGATATCGTCGATATCGTCCGGGTCATCCCCTGCCGGGAGGATTTTCCCGCGATCCGACTGACGCCGGGTTTTGCAGAGCCCGGAGAGAACCGCTACTTTAACCCGGAAGCCATTGAGCTACTGCGCGTGGTCAATAAACCAGAGTTTACCCGGCTGATCCGGGCAGCACTGGTGAGCTTCAGGCATCTGGCCTGCATTACCGGGGGCTGGCACCACAAAGACGCCAACCCGTTCACCACGAAATACCGATTGCCGGTGGATAACACCAAACGGCGATTGATGATTGAACAGGCATCTGATCCGCAGCAGTGCATGCGCGACAGCCTGGATGATCTGGTTCGGCTGGTGATGGCAGCGAAAGCGGGCATCAAACCCTGCCTGACCGATCACCCCAAACGCTCGGACAACCTGCCTCTCCCCGATTGCTGGGACCCGAAAACCGGCTCAGCCGGTGCCTACCGAAAGCTGCACAATGAGCAGGAACTGAGACAGATTGAATTACCTGAAAATATGACCCTGACAGAAAAAATTATCGTGGCAGCGGATGAACTGAACCACACAATGTCCTTGCTATCACCTGCCACCCGCCACGGCATGCAATCAGAGATTGAGCGGTTACAACAGAAGGGTATCCTGCCCGCAATCGGTACGCCGCCGCAGTCCGAGCTTGAAAAAATATTTCGGCAGCCGGACTGCGCCGGTGCCCGGATACTGAATGAACGAGGACTAAAGGTGGTGTCTGATGAATATGACGGAAGGGTCGTCTATCGGATGAAGCCGAACGACCAGCAGCAACAAAAAAAGGCGGCACGGTGAGTTTAACCATGACGCCTGCTACCACGATAACGACCCAGCTGCCGCTAAGGAACAGTCCTGAAATAACTTCGAGATTTCAGTAAGCGCTGCCCGCAAGAGACAGGCCGCCTGTGCTTTTGTAGTTAGCGGCTAGTACATGGTTTAAATGAGTTTGACGTGTACAATCTCCGTTCACCCTGAGCGGAGTCGAAGGGTGCTTGGCACGATCTATCAGAGTCCGGAGTTTCCGCCTTTAGGCCCTATGGGTCCTTCGACAGCCTCAGGACGAACGGAGTGCGGAGGCACGACAACTCGTCAAATTCATTGAAACCATGTACTAGCGACCTTAACAAGTCCTCAGTCAAAGGCGGTATTTATTCCGAGACAATTCCTTAATATGACTGCGGCACACTCTCAATTAGCCAGTATTCCGCATACCTGCCGCAATACCGGCAATGGTGATCATCAATGCCTGTTCCAGCTCCTCGCCCACTTCCGCATCCTCTCCCGCCACCTTTTCATGGGAGCGAACCCGCTGCAGCAACTCAGCCTGAAGGAAGTTCAGAGGATCCGTGTAAGGGTTACGCAGGCCAATGGCTTCTTTGTTCTGCGGGTGTGATGACATCAGCTCATCCCCCTCTTTAAGATCCAGCAGCACTTCGATGGCAGACGACAGCATACGTCTGAGTTTTTCGCCCAGGTAGCGCAGATGATCAGGCACCAGCTGATCTTCATAATACCGGGCCAGCTGGGCATCGGTCTTGGTGAAGACCATCTCCAGCATTTCCAGACGTGCCTTAAAGAACGGCCAGTCGGTCATCATTGCTTCCAGCACATCCCGGTTGCCATTGTTGACCGCATTCTCCAGCGCTCCGCCACAGCCCAGCCAGGTTGGCAGCATCAGGCGAATCTGTGTCCAGGCAAAAATCCATGGAATAGCCCGCAGACTTTCCACGCCACCATTGGGTTTCCTCTTGGCGGGACGGGAGCCAAGCGGCAATTTACCCAGCTCCATTTCCGGCGTTACGGCCCGGAAGTAAGGTACGAAGTCAGGCTCTTCACGAACAATGCCCCGGTACACCTTCACGGAATCCGCTGACAACTGATCCATTACCTCACGCCATTCCTGCTTTGGCACTGGCGGTGGCAACAGGGTTGCTTCCAGTGTGGCGCTGGCATACAGCATCAGACTCTGGACGGCTACTTGTGGGAAGCCAAACTTAAAGCGGATCATTTCCCCCTGCTCAGTCACCCTCAGGCGGTTATTGACCGACCCCGGAGGCTGGGAAAGAATCGCCGCATGGGCCGGGCCACCACCACGGCCAATGGTACCGCCACGGCCATGGAACAAGGTCAACCGGACATCGGCCTCAGCGCATACCGCCGACACCTCTTCCATGGCGCGGTACTGAGCCCAGCCAGCCGCCATCCAGCCCGCATCCTTGGCAGAATCAGAATAACCAATCATCACCATCTGACCACCGTGGCAATAACCGCGATACCAGGGTAATGACAGCAGGTGACGAATACACTCCGCCGCGTTGTCGAGGTCGTCCAGTGTCTCAAACAGTGGTGCAATGGGCATGTCGAAATCCACGCCACACTCTTTCAGCAGTAGAGCCACCGCCAATACATCCGATGGCTGCTTGGCCATGGAAATCACATAGCAGTTCAGTGCCCTGGAGCCCTCGGCGGCTATGACACGACAGGTGTTTAAAACCTCCTGCACGTCCGGTGATGGCGACCACTTCAGTGGTCCTTTGGTATTCGGCAAGAGAGGTCTTGGGTTTTGCAGCTCTTTCAGCAGGAAGCTCTGTCTTTCCAGTTCTTCCCAGTGCTCATAATCCCCCAGACCCAGGGCCTTGGTCAGCTCGCTGAGCACCTGAGTATGACGGCCAGACTCCTGACGAATATCCAGTTTAATCAGCGTCAGACCAAAGCAGTACGCTCTTCTCAGGGTGTCCCGCAGAGGACCATCGGCAATAACCCCCAGGCCACAGGCATGGAGAGAGTCGTAACACAATCTTAATGGCTTGATCAGATCTTCATTATCAAGCATAACGCCCGCCGTCGGTGTTGCCGGTGCATCCCCGGGTCTGGCCAGACCTCGCTCACACCACTGACGGGTATGTCTCAGTTTTTCCCGCAACTCTTTTAACACAGACCAGTAAGGTTCCCGAGAGTCCCCCACAAGCGCCCGCAGCTCATCACTGCAATCGCTCATGGAAAGCTCACTGATCAATGGTTTCAGATCCCTTAAAAACAGGTCTGCCGCCATCCAGCGACTGAGCAGCAACACTTCACGGGTCACTTCAGATGTTACAAACGGGTTACCATCCCGGTCGCCCCCCATCCAGGAGGAAAAGTGAACGGGTACCGCCTCAATTGCCAAGCGGTGACCGGTGAATGCTTGCAGGCGGTCATCCATCTGACGGACAAACTGTGGCACTGCATGCCACAGGGAGTGCTCAATGGTGGCAAAGCCACCTTTTGCCTCATCAACTGGTGTTGGTCGTTTACTCCGAAACTCATAGGTATGCCAGGCCTGAGTAATCAGCTGGCGAATGCGCTGTTCAATGCGCTGCTGTTCGTTATCACTGAGCGACTGGTTTTCCAGGTCACTCAGGCACTGGAATATCTGCTCATATTTCTGAATTAATGTACGACGGGTTACTTCGGTCGGGTGTGCAGTCAGTACCACCTCAACATCCAGCTCTGATGCTTTCTCGGCAATCTGCTGATCGCTGAGACCTTTCTGCTTCAGCGCCTTGAGCAATTCACTGAAGTGATCAGGAACACAGTGGCTGGTTTCACAGTCTCTGGATACCAGGTGGAACTGCTCGGCAATATTGGTGAGATTCAGGAAATGGCTGAAAGATCGTACCACAGGTACCAGCTCATCATCAGGCAGGCTGTGCAGCAGGTCTAACAGGGCCTGCTGTTCATTCAGACCGTCATCACTCTCGGCATCACTGCGGGCCGCTTTGGACAACTGACGAATAGCCTCGATTTTATTGAAGAAGTCCTCTCCCTTGTGGTCGCGGATGACGTCACCCAGCAAGGTACCCAGCATATTGACATTTTGACGCAGCGACGATGGGTTCTCTGTTGGCTTTTCTGACATAGCTCTTTGCCTTTCGATGTTATTCCGGCCCACTTTGCCTCTGTAAGTCTTGGTAAGCCTGACTCGTATTAACCCACGACAATTTACTTGTTAAATGAGTACAACCAAGCGCAGCCTATACCAGATACACGTAAGAAAAAAGGGAAATCACCTACTCACAAAAAAAACCATACCCTCACAGTAAAACACCCTGTTCCCTTTCAATTTCTTCAATGTTCAACACAGTAAAACACCGTCGTTTTTATCAGCAAAGCGCAAGTCCACTGACATGGGAACACTGCCTCGTAAGAACCGAAACCAAAGTACGAAATACTGCGTCTAACCCTGATTCTATCTTCCACAGCAGACTTATAAGCTCTCAGGCAATGCAAGTTTTAACTCTGATTTCTACAACGCTTGTAAATATCCCAGGGGGAAACAATGAAAACTGATGACCAGGAGAAGGTCTCCATTGGAGCCTATATAACACTGGCATTTGCTGTCGTGTTCTTTTCCGGACTTCTGAAGTCAAATGAGTGGTACGGTGTCTTTGACTTCACCACCCTTAACGGCAGCTTTGGCAAGCTGATGAAAGACGCCACGGGTGGCATGGCCGCTTTCCGTGGTGTGGGTGGTAGCGGTGCGGCCGATGGTTTTTTGTTTGCCCTGGGTCTGGTACCAACGGCCATGTTCGCCCTGGGTATGATTGCAGTGCTTGAGCACTATGGCGCGCTGAAAGCTGCCCGTAAAATGCTGACACCCCTGCTTCGTCCTCTGATGGGTATTCCCGGTTCAACCGGTCTGGCCATTATCGGCAGTCTGCAGTCCACCGACGTGGGTGCGGGCCTGACCAAATCCCTGGCGGATGAAGGCGAACTGACTGACACAGAAAAAGATGTCTTTACTGCATTCCAGTTCTCCGGAGGTGCACTGATCGTCAACTTCTTCGGTTCCGGTGCGATACTGTTCACCCTGTCTGACACCACGGGCGCTGCCGTTCCCGGTTCTATTGGTCTGGCCCTGGCGGTAATGTTTATCTTTAAAATCGTCGGTGCCAACATTATGCGTTTCTACCTCAAGGCCATTGACAAGAAATCCGGCGAAAAAGCAATCACTGCGGAGGCTAACTGATCATGAGTGCTGCACCTGAAAGTAAAAAGATGATCACTGACGTCTTTGTTGAAGGCGCCCGTAAGGGTTGGGGCATTGGTATCGGGAGCATTATCCCAAATATCATGATGGCCTTCGTGATCATCAAGATTCTGTCTCTGACCGGTTTTCTGAAAGTTCTGGCCACCGTGTTTGGCCCGGTTATGGCGCTGTTTGGAGTACCCGGTGAAGGGGCTGCCGTACTGATGGCAGCGGTTATGTCCATGGGAGGTGCCGTTGGTGTTGCCGTAGGCCTGTTGAATGAAGGCGCCCTGCACGCCCGCGACATTGCCATTCTGGCACCTGCTATCTACCTGATGGGCTCCACCATTCAATACGCTGGACGTATTCTTGGTGTTATCGGGACGGAGGGTCGCCGTTACCCTGTCCTGTTTGGCATCTGCATCCTGAACTCCCTGATGGCCATGTTTGTCATGAATCTGCTGGTGTGAATCTTTATTCAACGCTATGATCCGGGTTCAACAATAAAAAAGCCGGGGACTTCCCCGGCTTTTTTTGTCTGGATGACTTTATATTTGTGAAGGTAGTTACCATGAATGAGAAAGATCCATTTGAAAGCCTTGCCTGTAACTGCGTAGAAGTTGGCACCATTATTAAAGAAGACGATACCGTATTGACGATCGATCTTTCTGGCGTCAATGCTGAATCACGATTTGATGCCCTGAAAGAAGAGGCGGCAAAAATCGGTTCCGGTAACTGCAAAATCTCTGCTGAAACCGTTGATCAACATGGCCAGACAGTGATTCACGCCATGTTTGAGTTTGACTGCACCGCTGAAAAGCTGATTTTTCAGATGAAGAACGCCTGATTCTCCAGCCAAAAAGACAGTCACCGGGCGAATGGTATAAACTGTTCGCTGGCTATCCACCTCGCACTCCTTGCCAGGCCTCCCGAAAATAAGCCAGACATTAACGCTCATGCCCAGACCCCTATGCCCTCGATGCCAACGCCCGGAAACGCAGTGTTACTGTTCAGCGCTGAAAGAAGAAATCGCCTGCATGGATATAATTATTTTGCAGCACCCCCGGGAGTCCAGGCACCCATTGAATACGGCTCGCATTCTGGAGCTGGGCATCGGTAATTGCGAGGTATGGGTGGGTGAAGATTTTAGATCAGCTATGTGTAGGCGAAACAGTTTTGCTGTCTTTAATGTACAGTATTGCTAACACCTCTGTCATGACGCTAATAAGAATGTTTGTATTATCCTAATTGCTTTAGCTATGGGATGGCGATCTGCCAGTTGTTTTTGTTTAAAGATAAGTAAAGCTGAGACCCTGAACTGACTGAGGTTTATGATGCTTGAGGCTTGGCACAAGTTAACCCATACGACTATGCAGCATAATTGCAGACTTGGTTGCAGTGATTTCCTTCTACCACTCAAATAAAAAGGTTTTGATCATGGATCGTACATTAAACTTTACCAGCCCTGCGCGCTGGAGCAATCAGTTAGCAGCTGAAGAAAATGTGGAACCTGCGACTGAAACATGGAGTACCAACACCGATGGCCAACTCCATCAGGTCGGAGATGGACAAAATCCCCCTTACGGTACAGATTATGCGCAGCAGCCCCTGTCCAGTCGGCATGTTACAGAATTACCTCCGAACAATTCAGCAAATCAGACTGCATCAGATTTGGTTCCTGCAGCAACTCCCGGGCAAGTACCAGCTCGCTCTTCCGGATGGACTCTCGAATTATTCAATGATTATTTGAGTTTTCACAAATGCCCTTATGAAAAAGATATCTTCGGAGATGATTTTTACTGGCAGGCGTTCCATCCATACTTTGAAATGTTCGATATTTTTTTTGATTGGGTCGCCACCGCGTACACGAAAGATGAAAACTACAATGGTGCAGCGAGATTACGTCAATACTTGCTACCAGAAGAGAAGCGTTCTATTGAAACCTTAAATCTTATCGGTGACACGCTTGTTTACGATGATGGAATGATTGGTTATCTGGGTCGAGTTTTAGAAATGTATCCCATTGATTCTCACCATCTTCGTCAACTGGAAGAAAAGTTTGTCGGCAACGAACTGGAGCTCGATAAGTCAGCTAACTTTGCCAAGCTCTCGGATGAAAGAAGAGAGTTTTATGCAAGCCACACTGCGAAAAAGGAAAAAAGCTTTTTTGATCACATCTATAGCTACCTTAAAGATAATCCCTACCGTTTAGAAAGAAATGGTGCATTAAAAGAGCTAATCAGTGATTTTGACAGGAATGGTGTTGGCCAGCCATTTCATGAATATGTCTTAGAAGGCATTGCCCTCACAAGAAAGCAACAACCTGGTATTGACATATCTTCCTTATCAAACAGATCCATATATGAATGTCTGGGTCATTTGGCTGTTTTTTGCAAACGCTGCCATAGTGCACTCTACCGGGTCGGAGTAGCGGATCAGTTTTATGTAATTTCCAGGCGGCAAGAACAAGAAAGACGTGATCAATCCTTGATGGCTTGATGATACACTACACGTTTGTCATGAATCTGCTGGTGTGAATCTTTATTCAACGCTATGATCCAGATTCAACAATAAAAAAGCTGGGGACTTCCCGGCTTTTTTTGTCTGGACGACTGTATTTTTGTGAGTAGTAGCCATGAATGAGAAAGATCCATTTGAAAGCCTTGCCTGTAACTGCGTAGAAGTTGGCACCGTTATTAAAGAAGACGATACCGTATTGACGATCGATCTTTCTGGCGTCAATGCTGAATCACGATTTGATGCCCTGAAAGAAGAGGCGGCAAAAATCGGTTCCGGCAACTGCAAAATCTCTGCTGAAACCGTTGATGAACACGGTCAGACCGTGATTCGCGCCATGTTTGAGTTTGACTGCACCGCTGAAAAACTGATTTTTCAGATGAAGAACGCCTGATTCTCCAGCCAAAAAGACAGTCACCGGGCGAATGGTATAAACTGTTCGCTGGCTATCCACCTCG
>NZ_JBLYNV010000024.1:0-73031 GCF_049310165.1 Endozoicomonas sp. ALE010
TGAACTGGCAACATGTCGACGTTCCTGAATATCTGATCAATCCTTTGACAACAGATTTCAGGAAAATATCAATCGGGGTGGTGAAAGGCAGTTAGTACATTATTTCGATGAGTTTGATGTGTACAATCTCCGTTCACCCTGAGCGGAGTCGAAGGGTGATTGGCACAATATGCAGGGTATGGAGTTTACGCCTTTCGACTCCGCTCAAGACGAACGGAGTCTGGAAGTCAATAAAGGAACCCATCAATCGCATTGAAACCGTACACCATCTCCGTTCATCCTGAGCGGAGTCGAAGGGTGTTTGGCACGATCTATCATGGGCCGGAGTTTGCGCCCTTCGACAGGGTCAGGACGAACGCAGTGCAGAGGCTTATGATAACGGCAACCCGTCAAACTCATTGAAACCATGGACTAGCCTCAAGTCATAACACAGGAGGTCTGCCCTTTACGGACAAACACATCCAGCCAGCACCCACGAGGCTCACAGGATTTGATTGCCTCTATCGCCAGCTCAGCCCCCTGAACGGCAATACTGTCTATATCCTGTCGTACAGTGGTCAGTGAATGATAACGATCATCATCAATGCCATCGTAACCCACCACCTGCACATCATCCGGTACCCGCTTACCGGTATCCGCCAGTGCCATGGAAATACCTGTGGCGACAATGTCAGAAAAGGCGACAAATGCATCGGGCTTAATCCCCGATTCCAGCAAGCCACGTATACGGCGATAACTGTCTAATGCAGGCAGACCGGTATCCACTGAAATTTCTATGGCTTCCGAGGGAATAAGCCCTGCTTCCAGCATCGCCCTGCGATAGCCCTGGTAACGCATGCACGAAACCGCATGATCACTGTGCAGGCAGACGTAATAAATAGTACGACAGCCATTCCCGAGCAGGTGTGTGGTTGCCAGAAAACCACCCTGTTCATCATTGGAAGCGACCCAGAAATGCCCCTCCCGCACATCACCAATACTCACATAGGGGGCTTCCTGCTCCTGAACCTTCTGATAGCGGGGATCTTCATGGTGCAACCCAATGCCAACATAGGCCTTGGCCGACGTCATCAGCTCACCCTCCGGAGAAAACTTCACCCGCTTGACCCGGTACCCCTGCCGCTCCAGCTCAATCTTCAGCGCTTCATACACTTTTAATGCAAACGGCGATATGGTTCCCAGATCCAGCCCCAGCACAACCCCCACTACAAAGGCATTCTGCCCGTGCAACTGCCGGGCCATATAATTGGGTTGATAGTTAAGCTCATGGGCCGCGTCCAATACCTTCTTGCGGGTACTGTCTGAAACGTATTTTCCGCCATTGAGCACCCGACTGACGGTTGCAATGGATAATCCTGCCAGCGCCGCCACCTGGAGAATGGTTGATTGCCCAGACACTTGATTCCTTCCCCAAGGGATTTATCCCTATATCAAATAACTGACATTGATTCGAAATATCACCAACCTTGGTAATATATTTTGTTTACAGTGTTCACAAAAAGACACAGATCAATATTTAGCCAAGTTCTTCTAAAAACCTTTTCATATTGCTCTTCACCCCACAAATGCCAAAGAATTTCACAGCCAAAAAAACGTCAACACGTTGTAATGCCTGCTGACAGAGTCTGGACGATTTATTTCGTTTCAGGGGGGACTGCAGCATGCAAGATGGCGAACACACGACAACACATTTGAAGGAATTTGGTTGTGACCAAAGCAAGACTTCTGCCACTGGCTGGTGCTATCGCTGCCGTACTGCTTTCCGGTACGGCAATGGCCAGTGAAACCACCACTGAAACTCTGAATCTGAAGCCGACTGATATCCTGACCGATGGCTGGCAGGTAAACGGTTATATCCGTGCTGGCTGGCGGGTGAATGAAAACGGTACATCTACCGGTAATGAATATGGCAAACCTGACTACAATGTAGCAGGTACAACTGGCAAGAATGCTAACCAGGTTGAATTCAACGTCAGCAAAAACACCACTTTCCAGAATGGTGTGTGGTCGCAGCTGGGTGTGCGTGCTGAGTACGGTAATGGTGACTCCAGCTTCTATTCTTCCACAGGCAGCGAAGACAGCAACAACGATGGCGAAGGTAGCTTTGAAATCAAAGAAGCCTTTATGCGCTTGGGCGGCTTTAGCTATTTGCCAGAAAACGCAGAAATCTGGGCTGGTCGTCGCTTCCTGAATCGTGAACAGGGTTTGCTCTCTGGTGAATTCTGGAAGCAGTCTTCCGGTGTTGGGTTTGGTTATGAGCAGAGCGGCAACGGTATCGCTGTTGTATCTGTAGATCCGGGTGAAAAGTCTGAAAAACCAGAAGGCAAAACCATCCACTCTTTAGATCTGTATAGCTACAACCACGAAGCGCTGGGCGGCAGCTTTAACTTTGATGCCAAATTCATGATGGCTGGAGATAAAGACAAATACGCAGATAACGAAGCCACTGACGGTATCGGCCTTGCTCTCACCTATAAGCGCGACTACTACGGACTGGATGGCTGGACTGCGACTGCTCTGGCCTATGGGAACGGTTTGGCCGCCAACCGAGGTGTAAACTTTGGCCAATGGAGTGGTGGCACATCAACGGTTGATAGTGATAAGGGCAACAGTATCTTCTTCACATCCTACGGTGTCATGAACATTAATGATCGTTGGCAGTTAGCTACTGAAATTACGTATCTTCGTGGCGAAAAAATCTGGGGGTTAGGTTCTGATACCAAATTTGATCCAGATAAGGAAACAGCCAATGACGAAATTTATTACAAATCAGAGGGTGACACTGTCGATCGCCTTCTCATAGCTGCACGTCCAACTTACAAAGTTAACGAAAATTTCCGCTGGGAATTCACCGGTTCATACGGCTACGAGAAAGATTATTGGGGTCACCGTGAGGTAGACGGGAATCTTGTAGAAGGTGGTGCAAAAGCTGAAACAACCTTCTACACTGCTGAAATTGCAGCTGTATTCACCGTTAACTCAGACTACTTTGGTCGTCCACAAATCAAGCCTTTCATCACCTACATGGTTCGGGATGCGGACAATAAGTACGAAGATCAAAAAGGCTGGGGTGATGAGTTCGACAACGATGACAAAACCTTCCAGTTCGGTGTAGAAGCAGAAATCTGGTTCTAATTCCGCCAGCTATCTGTTGTTGAATCCCCATGCACAGCATGGGGCGCTTAATCTGACCAACCGCAAAGCGGTGCAATGCGGTTGGTGCCGTGAATATCAGTGTTCTGTGCTGATGGCGGGAAGAATTTCTCGCTCCACTGACACCGGTAACCCAAGGCCTGAGCCAGGTGATGCATGCCTCACCTTTTTCCATCCTGGGATTCACCCCGGGCAGTCCGGTAGTGGTCTCACCATCCGCGCCTGGCATCCTGATGCCGAGTGCATCGAGCTTGTGCAGGAAAGTACGGGTAAATCACTGGGCAGAATGAACCGACTGGCCAATGGTTTTTTTGAGCTGAGTTTTCCCCAACGGAAAAAAGTCTTTTACTATCTGCTCAACATCACCCTGAAGGACGGGACAGAAGAACTCCGCTTTGACCCTTACCAGTTTGGCGAGTACACCCTTTGCCAGCAGGATATCGACCCGCTCCATCTGTACCGACATCTGGGTGCTCTGAAAGTGGAACACGCCATTACCCGTCAGCGCAGTGTTTCAGGCGTGTTGTTCAAGGTCTATGCCCCCATGCCCGTTCCGTCAGCGTGATCGGTGATTTCAACCGGTGGGATGGTCGCTGCCATCCCATGGCCAGTGCTGATGACGGTATCTGGCGACTGTTTGTACCGGGCGTTGCTGAAGGTACCCTGTATAAATATGAGCTGCACGATCAGAATGGTCAGCTGCTGCCGGAAAAAACCGACCCCTTTGGCCATAAAGTGGAACAGTGGCCGGGCCTCGCCTCCATTGTACAAACGGAAAGTACCTTTACCTGGTCCGACAGCCAATGGCTGAACAAACGTCAGCTGAACCATAACAAACCCATGTCGGTTTATGAGGTCCACCTGGGCTCATGGAAAAAATCGAACGACGATGGTTTTAAAAATTACCGGGAGCTGGCCGACGAACTGATCCCCTATATCCGGAAAACGGGCTTTACCCATATCGAATTACTGCCCATTTCCGAACATCCTCTCTACGAATCCTGGGGCTATCAGCCGGTTGGGCTGTTTGCCCCCACCAGCCGCTATGGCACACCGGACGACTTCCGCTACCTGGTTGACCAGTGCCACCAGCACAATATTGGTGTGATTCTGGATTGGGTTCCCGCCCACTTTCCACAGGATGAACACGGCCTGTTCCGTTTTGACGGGACCGCTATTTATGAATATGAAGACCCGCAACGGGGCTGGCATCCGGACTGGAAGTCCTGTATCTACAATTACGGTTCGCCATGGGTACAGGATTTTCTGATCAGTAATGCCCTGTACTGGCTGGATGAGTTTCATATTGATGGCCTGAGGGTGGATGCCGTGGCCTCCATGCTCTACCTGGACTACTCCAGAAAACAGGGCGAGTGGACACCCAACCATCTGGGCGGCAATGAACACCTTGAGGCCGTCGCCTTTTTGCAGCGCCTGAACACTGAAGTTCACCGGCTGCATCCACACTGCATGATGATCGCCGAGGAGTCCACCAGCTGGCCCTGTGTATCACGCCCCGGACACCCACAGAGCCTCGGCTTTGATTACAAATGGAATATGGGCTGGATGCACGACACTCTGGCCTATATGAAGCGGGACCCGATTTATCGTCAGCATCACCACCATGAAATGACCTTCAGTATGGTCTACGCCTATAACGAGAACTTTGTGCTCTCCCTCTCCCACGATGAAGTGGTTCATGGTAAAGGCACGATCCTCACCCGTATGCCCGGGGATGACTGGCAGCGCTTTGCCAACCTTCGGGCCTATTACGGATTTATGTTCGGGCACCCCGGTAAAAAGCTGATGTTTATGGGCTCCGAGTTTGGTGTGACCAACCAGTGGAACCCGGCAGAAAGCCTGAACTGGAACCTGTTGGAGCAGGGCCCTTACCACCAGGGCATGCTGACGATGATCAGTGAGCTGAATACCCTGTATCAGCGTTACCCGGCACTGCATGAGCTTGATTTTGATCGCAACGGTTTTCGCTGGCTGATACTGGACGACCATGGTCAAAGTGTTTTTGCCTTTTACCGAACAGACAGCGCAGGTAAAACCATTGTCGTTATCAGCAATATGACACCATTTGTAAGGCATGATTACACCATTGGCGTTCCGGCAAGTGGACAATGGCAGGAAATCTTTAACAGCGATGACCAGCGCTTTGGTGGCAGTCATATTGTCAACGGTACCGTCTCAACCCGGCCAGGAGAGTGGCATAACCAACCCCAAAGCATCAGACTGACTTTGCCGCCACTGGCGACTATTATGCTGACCGTTGACCGGGAATAAAGCCCATAGCGAGAAAAAGCTCCCGACACATACTGATTCCTTCGATCCCGTGTGTATTACAGAAATCGCTCAATCCTCCGTAAGTATCTTTCCCATGCTTTTAGGCCCTTTGGGTACTGCGTGGGAATGCATACCGGAGCCTGCAGTATGGAACAACCTGTTTCTGCCCGGAATCACCAGAGTTTAATGGGGGTTCTACATTTTCGGAGAAGTTCGGTATACATTCCCTTCCCACCTGGCTGGCAGCCTGGAACATTTGTAGCAAGAACTCACAGTAATTCCGGTACTGACAAAAATAAAATAATCATCCTTATTTACATCTACATTTGTATTCTGAATTTTGTAAACTCGGAAGCTCTGAAATGACCCCCGTGCTCACCTCATGCGTAACCATGACGCCACCGTCTGATTTGGCTGCTACTGATAGCGGCCATGGCCCGGAACGGGGTTCGTCCTGGCCGGGCTTCTGGAGTGTCAGCAAGTCAGTGGCTCAATCCCTTCATCCTGACTTTGATCCCGGGCAACGGACTGATCAGCCCGGTAGCCCATGGATACAACTGAAGATTCAACCTAAAGAGCTGGCCCTGCGTCTGGTCCAGAAAGCCATCCCCGTCGATAGCTACCTGAACACCATTAACCAGGTGGCCATGGCCTGTCTGGCGCTGGCCAGCCTGCCGGTTTGTGGGGGCCAGACGCCAGAAGACAGCAATCCTGGAACCAGTAAAGAACCACCTGGCACTGCTGCCTCAACCGTCCCGCCGGGCTGCAGAGACGAGCAGATTCCTGTCCAGAGCAATGCTGACCTGGCCAAAATCGGGAATAAGCCATGCTATCCCCCCAATGGCAAGTACGAACAGATTGCTGATATTGATGTCGAAAACCACTCGCCCATCCCGGGCTTCACTGGTGAGTACAACGGTAACGGCAAGAGCATTAGCAACCTGAACAACTGCCTGTTCTTGCTGGTGAAAGATGGGGGAGTAGTACGTGATGTGGTGGTCAAAAATGCCAGTATAAGCATAAATGACCGGCGATCTTACGGTAATAAGGGCATTATCGCCTGCGAAGCCAGCGGACACTCACTGTTGAAAAATAACACAGTGGAACATTCTGATTTCAAGTTAGTGAGAGGCGGCCAGGGTATGATGATGGGGATGCTGGCGGGAGAGATCAGGAACAACTCAAAACTGGAAAGTAACCAGGTCAAGAACTCGGCGATGAATGTAAATACAATAGGGCTACGTTCTGCCTCTGCAGGAATATTAACCGGAAGGGCCAGAGGATCTGCTTCCCTGGACAGCAACTCGATTGACCATTGCAATATCACAGCAAGCCACAAAGAGAGCATTTTCTGGAGTGAGAGTGAAACGTTCACTGGCCTGATAGCTGGGAGCATGGACGATAACGTCACTGTCAGTAACTCGAGACTCACCAATAACCGGCTGGTAGATAATACGCGATTGGTCAACGCCGGAGGTGTCGCAGGGTGGGCGTCCGGCACAACTATAGAGGGTACCCATGCCATCAATAACAGCATGCTTTCGCAGATATGGTTCGCACCAGACCCAAAGATTGCGGTAGTGGTTGCCAATGCAGTTAAATGCCGTATTAGCGATACCACCGCTATCAATAACCGCCTTGAATTAAAAGAAGGTTATGGGGAAACTTCATGGGAAAGTGCACCCGCTACGGGAATCGTAACAGCAAGTTGTGATCAAAGTACGATCAAAAATACTCTGGCCGAACATAATGAATTGTTCTCCGTAGGCAAGGTAGCCGTTGCCACCGCCTATATTGAAGATAAATGCGAGATCCGTAATACCACTGCCAGAAATATCAAGATTGAAGCCAGACAAGGTGACAACGATCAATCTGCTGCGGCGATTGCTGCGGCCAGCTTTGGAACAAAAGCGTTCTACAACAATAAGATTAGCCAGACAACCGCTATCGATTGTCAGATATCAGCTCAAGGAACAAATGGTTATGCCGCAGTGGGAGCTGCCTATCGAGGCAGGGGTTATGTAACCATCAGCGATACCACTGTCTGCAACAGTAACATCAAGGGTACTCACGCAGGCATAGCCGCTGGCGACACTAACCATCCATTTACTCGCACCCTTGCCTGTAAAACCACACTCAACACCCGGCTGGAAAATTCTGGTTGCGCTGAGGCAAACTGTCCGAAGGAAAGTACTGACGCTCCTCCCACACAACTCAACACGACCACCACCGCTGGCAGTTATCAAGCAACAACTGACGCCTTATCCTCACCTCTTGAAACACCGGCCAGCAGCACTACAACTTCAGAATTGTCGAGCTCAACTGTTGCGCCCTCGATTTTCTCAACATCAACAACATCACAACTGGCCAGTTCAGCAACTTCACCAACAGCTCTGTTCTCAGGCAGAGATCAGCCAACCACTGTTGATCGACATCTGTCGCTCAAAACAGTAACGGCTGCACCACGTCAGCCACTACCATCTGCCACTGTGTCTTCTTCATTGGTTAATGGAACCAACGACCACACTATTTCACCCCTGAACAACGACGAAGTGGATGCAGGTATTCCGGTTCCTGCCCTGGCCGGATGGGTAGCAGCGGGGATTCTCACGGGTGGCATTTTGCTGTATGCCTGCTACCAGTGGTACCAGGGCTATCAGCAAGGGTTAACGGGCAAAGCGTTAGCCCTGCGGCCCATGACCCGGATCAGAGATGCGATTTGCTGTCACCCAAAAGCGGATAGCCTGGAACTGGTTTCTTTGCAGCCGTCTGATGTCTGACAGTAAAATCGGAACCGGCAGCCTGCCAACAAACGTCAGACTGATTGTGATGAACGCTGAAAAGTGTATCTTCCCAGTAACTTGCGCAGCGGTTCGATATGCATTCCCACGGGGGCCGTGGGAACAAGGTGGCTGTATAATAGAGCTTGTCTGCAATAGAGTGGTTGTACGTGGTTTACTTTGCCGCTTACCCTTTAATGATCGTCAGGTTTTTTTCATTTTCCACATCAAAAATATGACAAGCTTCGGTATTCAAATTGAAGCGCATTGTGCGACCAATATCAGCTGTGGTAATGGTATGGTCGTTCACTCGAGCAATCAGCTCATTATCGCCTACTTTGAAATACAGATATTTCTCATTACCCATATTCTCGACAACCGTCAACATGCCTTCAACCGTATTAACAGCATCACTGTCATTTGCCAGGGAGATATGCTCAGGGCGAATACCAAAGTAAACCGCCTGATCAATCTGCTCCTGCAGCAATACCTGTTTGGCTCTTGGGATAAAGCACTTCACCCCCGGTGCAAGTTCTACAAAAAGTCCCGCATCCGATTTATGAATAACCGTTTTTACCAGGTTCATGGAGGGAGAACCAATGAAACCAGCGACAAATTTGTTAGCCGGGAAATTGTACAAGTTGGCAGGGGTATCCACTTGCATGATTTCACCCTTATTAAGTACGCAGATTCGGTCACCCAGTGTCAGTGCTTCTGTCTGATCATGAGTAACATAAATCATGGTGGCAGGGTTACCTTCCTCCTTCAGACGCTGGTGCAGCTGGGCAATTTTTACCCGCATGGAAACACGAAGCTTGGCGTCCAGGTTTGATAACGGTTCATCGAACAAAAACACATCAGGCTTGCGCACAATGGCACGGCCAACAGCAACCCGCTGTCGCTGACCTCCGGACATCTCTTTTGGCTTGCGGTCCAGAAGATCGGTAATTTCCAGTTTTTCTGCTGCCTCTTCAACCGCCTGGCGAATCTCCTCTTTCGACTTTTTCTGCATTTTCAGGCCAAAGGCCATATTGTCAAAAACGGTTTTATGGGGGTAAAGCGCATAGTTCTGAAAGACCATGGCAATACCCCGGTCCTTGGGAGGCAAGTCATTCACCACGCGTTCACCGATCCGGATTTCGCCGTCGGTGATGCTTTCCAGCCCTGCAATCATGCGTAGCGTGGTGGATTTTGCACAGCCGGACGGACCAACGAACACCATAAACTCGCCGTCATGGATATCAAGGTCAATACCATGAACCGCCTGAAATTCATTGTCATATTTTTTTTCAACGCTTTTTAAGCTTACGTTAGCCATCCGGTCATTCCACAGATAATCTTTCAGGTAACAGGGTTATTCAGCACACTGGGCAATCGCAGCCAGTTTCGGCTTGCCTTCAGCATCAACCTGGAAGCCCCAGACATAAAGGCCGGATTCGGTGAAGTTGATGCGGGTATCTTTCATAAACCCACCACGAATTAACTTACCTTCCTGTCCGACGGTCAATGCCCGACCACTCACGGTGAATTGTGGTTTCCAACCCATACTGGCAAACTGGAAGTTCACCGGGCCCGCCTCATTCTCCATGATGACCTGATAAATGCCATCCCCCTTGTAAGACATACGACGATGCTCCTGGTGCATCCACTGCCCATCGGAGAAAGTGCCAGTAACGTACATGGGCGGACGAACAGGGCCACTACCGGCAACATCAGGCAAATTACAACTGGCAACGGGGCTGGTGCTGACCGCTGATGCAGCAGCCGTATCATTAGCAGGATTTCCGGCACAACCAGCCAGAGTGGCAGCAAGGGTAAGGGTTGCCAGGACTTTGATTTTCATATTAACTCCATAGCGACAATGACCAGTCGCCAACGTAGATAAATAACAAAGACGTGTGTTTTTTATTTAAAATAAAGTTTCTGTCGTATTTTTCCGAACCAGCTCGCTTCGCCGTGGGCTTCACGCTCCGGTTTTTGCGATTTAACGTTCCGGGTTGAAATCATTGGGGCTTTACCCTTTGACAGGGCATTAAGCGTAGCCATTGATTTCATATATCGTTGTGCATCTCTGGCAGGATAACCAAACAGCTTGCTTCGTGGTGGGCAGGAACGGCTGACGCCTGACTTGCCCTGAATCACCGTACCATCGCCAATATGCAGATGACCGGCAATGGCACTCTGCCCATGCACCGTAACCCGATTACCAAGGATGGTATGACCGGCAACACCGGATTGTGAAATGATCAGGCAGTGCTGGCCTATACGACAGTCGTGGCCAATCTGGCAAAGGTTATCAATTTTGCTGCCCCGGCCAATAACCGTGTCTCCGAGAGTACCCCGATCAATGGTGTTGTTGCAGCCAATGTCCACATTATCTTCAATAATGACCCGACCAATACTTTCCAGCCGTTCATATTCGCCAGAACTATTGAGCATGTATTCAAAGCTGAAATTACCGATGGAATTATTGGAATCGATGGTCACATTATTGCCAATCACCGTCCCTTCCTTAATGACGGTATTGGCATGTATGGCAACATTATCGCCAATCACTGCGCCATTATGTATGCGAACTCCCGGCATAAAATGGCAACCTTTGCCGATGCGGGCATGTTTGCCAATGAATACACCCGGAATAGTGGACACATTCTCCTGATCCAACAGGTGGTATTTTTCAGCTTTGTAGTAACGCAATAGATGGTTAAGCAAAGTAACATCCAATGCATCAATCACTATTTTTGCCGGTGCCTTGATATTGCCTATGGCTGCAGGTCCAACCACAATGGCTGCCTGGCAATGATCAATAAACTTGAGGTCATGCCTGGAGAGCACAATAGCCAGGGCATCTGGCCTGCTGGCCGATACCGGGCAGATACTGTCTACTGTGATGTTGCCATCACCAAACAGACGACCGTGGAGTTGTTGAGCAATATCAAGGGCGTTAAGCATGGGATTTATACCAGATTAAAACCTGTAAAGAGCATGGGCGTAAAATTTGTGGCTATCCACTTTCTTGCTCAAGCCTGCTTCCCTGGGGTCATTAGTGGTCTCTTTTTCATAGGTATATTCATACTCGGCCTTAACCATCCAGTTCTCACCCAGATCGGTCTCGTAACCAATAGAGGTTTTGACGACGTCCTTAAAGTAATCCGGACCAGCGCCTTTGTCGGTGGTTTCGTTTTTTGTGAACCGGGTTGTCAGGTAAACCAGACCAGCATTATCTATGCTGTAACGAATAGTCGGTTGGATGTATTTCTCAGTAAACTCATACTTCTTGACCCCGCCGGCATGAACGGTCTCATTATCATCTTTGACCTGGTAGAACAGCTCCAGCTCGAACTGAAAGTTGCCGTAATTCTTATAGGGCTTGAACATTAAGCTGTAGCCCCCCTCATCGGTTGTCCCCCAACTACCATTGTCAAAACTCAGGTCCAGGTATTCAGCCGATGCATAGAAACCAGCGTTGTAGTTATTATTCCAATAAGTCAGGTATGGTCGAATGATTTGCTCAAGAGAGTTTTTTTCGTGGTGATTAGCAGAGCTTGATACAACTTCACTGGTAATGTATTCCGCTTCATAGCCCAAACCCGTTCCCCAGCCACCACTCAGGGCAAAGGGCCGATCAAGTAAGATCAGGTGCTTTAGAGAATCTTCATTCTCATAGTAACCTTTGGCACCGGAAGTATCGTAATTTTTCTGCTCCCGGCTCATGGTTTTTAATGAGTAGTTAGCGCGCAGGCCCAGATCCTGAATATTTAAAAACACATTACCAATTTCATTGGTAATGATTTTTTCCTTGATTTCACCGTAGCCCCAGTTTGTGGTTGTTTTTGTCTCATACTCGATTGATGAACCAAAGTGACCAGACAGGTTTATGCCTTCATTGCTGGCAGATAAATTATCTCCATTATTTGCCTGACGCAGGAAATCAGTAAATTCATCGGCTGATGCAGCACCCGATAAACCGATAACATTAGCAATAACAACTGATAGTAACTTTTTTCTCATCAGGAATCCCCAAGTGGCAAATAATCTGGCAATTATTCAATTGAAGTAATGCAATCCAAAAATAACGGACAGCTAATAATGTAACCTTTAGTTACTTACAACTCTTCAGTGAAAAAATACGAACAACTGCAACAAGGTCAGAGATCGAAAACAATCGGAAGTCATAGAATGACAACCCTGTAATTCAACAATTTGAGTCTGAAAACATATAACCTGCAGTATGTTCAACAATGTGTTTTTGTGGTGTGATTAAACGCCTTTAGTTCAGCTTTTACAATATGAAAATATTGATCTGAATCAATTTAATCATTTTTTCTCAAATAAAATTTATTTATAAACAAAATCAGCAACAAAATGAATGATTAACCATTGCGCCATTTTTTCTTTTGATTAAAAATGTGGTATTCCACCATGTACTACCCTGTGAATTGTGATTGAGTAGCCAACAGTATGAAACCTCTTTATAAAAATCTGGCGTTCACGCTTTCGTTACTGTCTGCCAGCATTGGGTCCGCTGAACAGTTGATACCTGAAAAGAATGCACAACTGCTCATCTGGACCGATGAGCTGGCCATGGATTATATGGACTATGCCACCGAGGCGTTTAACGAAACCTTTGGCTACGATGTTCAGTTCCGGTTCCGACAACTGGCGCCAATGAACAGTGCCGGACGCCTGATTCAGGACGGTGGCACCGCCCGGGTTGCTGATGTCGCCGAGATTGAACACGATATGCTGGGCAAATTAGTCGTCAGCGGCGCGGTTATGGAAAACCTGGTCAGTGCCGATCGTGTTGATAAAGAGTTTATTTCCAGTGCTGCCTCAGCAGCCAAAGCTGATGGCAAAGGCTATGGTTTTCCCGTCAGCTATGCGACAACTGCCCTGTTCTATAACAAAGACATCCTGGCCGAGGCACCAGAGACCTTTGAAGATTTGATTGCGTTCTCCACCACATTTAACAACCGAACTGAAAACCGTTATGCCCTGCTGTGGGACGTACAAAATTACTATGAATCCCGAATGTTTATGTCCATGTATGGCGGCTATGAATTTGGCAAGGCAGGATCCGATGCAGATGATATCGGGGTAAATTCCGAAGCGACCAAACGCGGCCTTGCCGCCATGCTTAAATTGAAAACAGCCAATGACTCGAACCCTGTGGATATGCGCAACACCCAGGTGCGTCGAGGCCTGTTCACTGAAGGTAAAGTTGCCGCCATTGTTGACGGTCCATGGGCAACAAAAAGCCACCTGGAATCGGGAGTTAATGTTGGCGTCGTGGCGATGCCAACACTGGAAGGAAAGCATCCGCGCACATTCTCCACAGTAAGGCTGGCAGTGGTCTCCTCTTACACAGAGTATCCCGTTGCCGCACAACTGTTTGCTGACTTTCTGGCGTCAGAAGCCATGTTGAAAAAACGGTTCGAGATGACCAGATCCATCCCGCCACTGAATCATCTGATGGCAGAAATCGCCAACAGTGCAACGGCTGATGAAGCAACCAAAGCCTTTATTGCCCAGGGTTTTTATGCCGATGCCATGCCCTCCATTCCGGAAATGGGCTATGTCTGGTCTCCCATGGCTAACGCCATTACCGCAAGCTGGGTCAATGGCGAAACACCGGAAAAATCATTGGATAACGCCTTAATGGTGATCAAAGAGCAGATTGCTTTCCAGGAATAACAAACACCCCACCCTGATCAGGGACATTATTTCGGAATAACTCCCGGGCATGGTGGGATTGACGACATCATTATTGACGGCAACTGATTAATACTGTTTAGGAGGGGCTATGGATATAGCCATGGATCAGCCCAGGGTGGCTAACAAGCTACCACCTCTGTCGGTTTTTCTGATGGGGGGGACCCAGCTGTTAAACCGACATTATATAAAAGGGTGTTTCTATCTTTCAGTGCAGATAGTGTTGGTACTTTTTGCTGCTGATTTACTAACAGCCCTGGAAGGCTTTATCACCCTTGGTGATACCGCACAACATCGCGTGGGTTTCAAAATCATCCACGGCGACCACTCTATTCATATGCTGGTTGAAGGGGTACTTGCCATCTTTCTGACCGTGGCGTTTCTTGCTGCGTACCTGCTGAACATTAAAGATGCCGTTAACATTACCCCTTGCACCATCGGCTTCAAACAGCAGTTGCGGGCCTTTTATGATGAGCATTTTGCCCTCATCATGTTAACCCCGGCGGGGATTGCTGCACTGGCATTCATTATTTTGCCAATACTGATTACCGTACTGGTTTCTCTCACCAACTACGCAGCACCAGCACATATTCCACCAAAAAACCTGGTGGACTGGGTTGGGTTTAGAAATTTTCTGTCCCTGTTTGAGCTGAAAATCTGGTCAAGCACTTTGCTCGGTGTCGGCAGCTGGACGGCGATATGGGCGGTTTGCTCAACAATATTCACCTTTGGCTTTGGCTTTGTTCTGGCGCTTGCCCTGGCTAATCGGGACATCGCCGGTAAAAAGGTATGGCGCGTTATATTCATGCTGCCTTACGCCATTCCGGCATTTGTCAGCCTGCTGATCTTCCGCCTGCTGTTAAATGGCATTGGTCCGGTAAACTCAATCATTAATGGTTTTGGCATTGAGTCCATTCCTTTTTTATCGGACCCCGTGCTGGCGAAAGTGACGGTCATTGCCATCGGTGTCTGGGCCGGAGCCCCCTACTTTATGCTCCTGATTGCCGGTGCCCTGACCAATATTCCCAAAGAACTCTATGAAGCCAGTGAAGTTGATGGTGCCAGCCGGTTCCAGCAGTTCAAAGAGATTACCCTGCCCATGATCCTGCATCAGGTAGCCCCTTCGCTGGTCATGACCTTTGCGTTCAACTTCAACAATTTCGGTGCGGTTTATCTATTGACGGAGGGTGGCCCCATTAATCCGGAATATCGCTTTGCCGGCCACACCGATATTCTCATTACCTGGATTTACAAGCTGACCCTGGACTTCCAGCAGTACAATATCGCTGCCGTGGTTTCCATCATCATCTTCCTGTTCTTGTCACTGATTGCCATTTGGCAGTTTAGAAGGATGAACTCCTTCAAGACCGATGTGAGTATGCGGTAATGAACAAACTGATGCATAAAGCCGGTGTTTTCGCCGTATACCTGTTGCTGGCCATCAACGCTATCCTGGTGCTTGGACCCATTGCCTGGACCGTGATGGCGTCGTTCAAGCCGGGGGTAAACCTGTTTAGCAGTTCGTTTACCGACTTTTCCTTTACCCTGGATCACTACCGGGCCCTGTTTACCGATACCCCATATCTGCAATGGTATGCCAACACTTTTGTCCTGGCCTTCAGCAATATGGCCATCTCCATCATTGTGGTGACGATGACGGCATTTATCTTCTCCCGATACCGGTTCAAAGGTAAACGCAATGTCATGATGGGGATTCTGGTGATCCAGATGTTCCCGGCGTTCCTCTCCATCACAGCGATTTATGTGTTGCTGTCCAAGCTGAACCTGATCGACACCTTTACCGGGCTGCTGTTTGTCTACGTCACCGGCTCATTACCTTTTATGACCTGGCTGGTGAAGGGCTATTTTGACGCGATCCCAACGTCGCTGGATGAGGCGGCCAAAATAGACGGCGCCGGTCATTTGACCATTTTCTTTGAAATCATTTTGCCATTGGCCAAACCGATACTGGTCTTTGTCGGGCTGACCTCATTCACAGCCCCCTGGATGGACTTTATTCTGCCCACACTGATTCTGCGCAGCGAAGAAAAAATGACGCTGGCCGTGGGCATTTTCCAATGGATCGCCTCTAACTCCGCAGAAAATTATACCCTGTTTTCGGCCGGTGCACTGTTAGTGGCCATTCCTATCACCCTGTTGTTTGTCGCCACCCAGAAGCACATTACTGTTGGCCTGGTCAGTGGCGCGGTTAAGGAGTAACCCCTGAAAATGATTACCTTGAGTGCTCTGGTCCATAACCCGAAAAGCGCCATGTGCTACGCCCGCGATAATAGCACCCTGCATGTTCGCCTGCGTTCAGCCAAGGATGAAATCGAAAAAGTGACCCTCTGGATCGGTGACCCCTATGAGTGGGCAGTCGGAGGCCTGGACGGCGGTAACCTTGGAGGCAGCGATGCCCACGGCTGGACCGGCGGACGTGAAATCCCCATGACCGTCGAGGCCGAAACGCAACATCAAACCTGCTGGCTGGCTGAGTTCACCCCACCCAGGCGTCGGGCACGCTACGGTTTTATTCTGCATTCGAAAAGCACTGGCCAGAAGATACTGTTTGGCGAGCGAAAAAGTGTTGATATTACCGATACCAAAGTGGCAGAAGTGGAACTGAGTAATCTCAGTAATTTCTTCTGCTTCCCCTATATCAACCCCCGTGATGTCCTGGCAACGCCGGAATGGGTACAGAAAACCATCTGGTATCATATTTTTCCGGACCGTTTTGCCAATGGCCGACCGGACATATCCCCCGCTGGTACGATGCCCTGGGGCACAGAACCAACGCAGGATAACTTTATGGGCGGGGATCTCTGGGGGGTAATCGATAAACTGGATTACCTTCAGGACCTGGGCATCAATGGCTTATATTTCTGCCCGGTGTTCACCGCCAACGCCAGTCATCGTTATGACACAGTGGACTACTTCAATGTTGACCCTTCCCTGGGTGGCAATGAAGCTTTTACCGTATTGGTAAAAGAAGCCCACCGTCGTGGGATGAGAGTGATGCTCGATGCTGTGTTTAACCATGTGGGTGATCAACATCCGTTGTGGCTGGATGTTGTCGCCAATGGCAAGGCGTCGCCCTACCATGACTGGTTCTGGATTCGCGAGTTCCCGGTGTATGAAGACAAGCCCCGTGAACAGTGGGACTACCAGAACCTGCGTTATGAAACCTTTGGCAATGTGGCATCCATGCCCAAACTGAACACCGAGAACGAGCAGTGTCGTGCGTATCTGCTGGACGTTGCCAGACGCTGGGTTGAGGATTTTGATATTGATGGCTGGCGCCTGGATGTGGGTAATGAAATTGACCACGACTTCTGGCGTGATTTCCGCCGGGTGGTCAAATCAATCAAACCTGACTGCTATATTCTCGGGGAAATCTGGCACGACGCCTCAGCCTGGCTTGGTGGCGACCAGTATGATTCGGTAATGAACTATCCGATGACCCAGGCAGTGCTGGACTTTTTTGCCCTGGATCTGAGTAACAAGCAGGACTTCATCTGGGATGTGAACCGTTCCTACTGTGCTTACTCTCACACCGCCAACCAGGCGATGTTCAACCTGCTGGATAGCCACGACACTTCTCGTATTTTAAGTTTGTGTGGAGAGAATAAAGCAAGAGCCAGGCTGGCCTACCTGTTTATGTTTACCCAGGTAGGTACGCCCTGCATTTATTATGGCGGTGAAGTTGCCCTCAGTGGCGGGCGGGGAATGGGCAGCGAAGCCAATCGCCGTTGTATGGTTTGGGAGGAAGAAAAGCAGGACCTTGAGTTCAGACAATTTATCCAGGAGTTGATTGTCCTGCGCAAAAGTGAGCCTGATTTCAATATTCCGACCGTGCATTGGCTTGATGTTGACAGTGATCATTGTATTGCCTATCAACGTGGCCAGTGGCAAATCGTGATGAATAACTCTGCTGTTGCCCAATCGGTCAACCTGCAAGGTGAGACTGTCCAGCTAGCCCCCTATGGCTACAGGATGAGCAAGAGTCAATAAACAGACCAAAGCCTGCGCCCCTTAACTGGGGCGCAGCTGGGTCAGGAATATAACATTTTTGATGTATGGTTTTGCACGATGAGCACTACAACAGATTTACAAAAATATAATGATATTGTTCAACGTTTGACGACTTTTGGTTTCAGTAAAACGGATGCACTGGTTTATCTTGATGTGCTGAAAAATGGCAGGACCAACGGTTATCAGATTGCCAAATCGTTAGGCATGACCCGCTCAACCATTTATTCATCCATAGACAACCTGTACCTGCAAGGCTATCTCTACATGATTTCCGGCAGTGTAAAGGAGTACGAAGCTAAATCACCTGACGTGATTCTGGCGCAAATCCGGGAAAAAACCATTGACGATATTACAGTCCTGAAAAAAGAGCTGGCCGTTTTATCCCGTTCAGAGGAAAAACCCTTTTTTTTCAATCTGTCAGGGTATGAGAGCCTGATACTGAAAATTAAAGAACTTATAAACGACAGTAAAAACGAGCTTTATATTAATACTGACTTTGATATCACTCTGTTCCAGCGTGAGCTGCAAGAGGCTATTACTCGAGGAGTCCGGGTGATTTGCTTTTCATTTAACCAGATGCACTCTCCGGTTGAAGGCATTGAGTTCTTTTCACGTTCCCATATTCCAGAGCATGACTTCCCCTCTACCCGGTTCATGCTGGTCCGCGACACACTGGAAACACTGGTATTTTCCAATTTGACTGAGGCTCAGGGCATCTACACCAATGAGAAAACTCTGGTAAGAATCATCTCCGAGCATGTTCACAGCGATATCTATCTATCGGGATTATTAGGGGATAAGCCCCTTGACCTGGTGAACATCGCCATCAATACCAACCATGAACGACAGGCACTATAAGCTCCTTTGCCACTCCCTGTTATCTGCAATTTAATCACGAACCCAACCCCCATGACTGAAATGACCAATCCTGTTTTACCCGGCAGCTTTCCTGATCCGTCCATTTGTCGCGTCGGTGATGATTTCTATATGGTTAACTCCTCGTTCGAGTATTTTCCGGGGCTGCCCATTCACCACAGCCGTGACCTGGTCAACTGGGAACTGATTGGTCACGCCCTGGATCGACCGGAACAGTGTCAGGGGCCGGTGTTTCTGACCGATGTACAGTCCGATGGCGGTATTCATGCGCCGACTATTCGATATAAAGACGGTGTCTTTTATCTGATAACCACTAATGTCTATATACCACTGGAGGCACCAGCAGATTTCAATCCCTGTGTGAATTTTATTCTGACAGCGACAAATCCTGCTGGTCCCTGGTCTGAGCCTAAGGTGATCAGCGGCGCACCGGGCATCGACCCCGATATTTTTTTCGACGATGACGGCAAGGTGTGGTACGTGGGAACCCATAGCCCGAGTGATCCAGCCTACCCCAGTGAAGGTGAAATCTGGTTGCAGGAGCTTGACCTGGACAATACCGCCCTGATTGGTGAGCGTTACTTTCTATGGCGGGGCACCGGCGGAGACTGGGTGGAAGGCCCTCATATGTATAAATACAATGGTCGCTACTATTTAATGACAGCAGAAGGGGGAACGGGGTTTTACCATGCCGTGACGGTTGCCTGCAGTGACGCTATTACCGGACCGTATAGCAGTAATCCAAGAAACCCGATATTAACCTCACGTCACCTGACCCACAATTACTGGGTAAACAGCACCGGCCACGGTGACCTGGTTGAGCTGGCTGATGGCCGTTGGTATATGGTCTGCCTGGGGATTCGTAATGACATTGCCAGCCGTTCCAACATGGGCAGAGAAACCCATCTGCTTCCTGTGGTTTGGGAAGCAGAAAACCCGGACAACCTGGATATGCTCTGGCCAGTGTGTGCTCCTGATACCGGCAAAGTGGAAAAACACCTGCCGTTACCGTTTCCGGGATCAAGTCAGCCTGGTAATGGTAACTTTTATGATGATTTTTCTGGCCAGACTCTGAAAAAAGAGTGGAGTTTTCGGCGACTGCCAGAAGCCAGTCACTTTCAGATTCTGCCAGAACAACAGCGCTTGAGAATCTGGCCGGGGCAACCTGTCCGGGAGCGTAGCCAATCCACCGTTATTGGCTTTCGACAATCACACAGCTATTTCAATTATCAGGCCACCCTGCATATATCGGATACCATGGGCAGTAGTGAGATTGGTATAGGGATATTGCAAAAAGACAACCATCATCTGTTACTGGGTGTCTCGCAAAATGATAATGGTCTTGATTTAATCGTCAAACTCAATGATGTGGTGCTTGCATCAGCGACCATTGCTGACAAAACAACAGCGTTGGAATTATTCGTTCATTGTGCTGAAAACGGGTACGACTGTGGTTATATAACCAATGGACAAAAAGTACCAGTGATAAACAGCATCCCGATTGATTCGATGTTATCCAGATACTACACAGGTGCGTTTTGCTGTCTTTTTGGCGTCAATCCAGAGGGTACATCTGAAGTATTTGCAGACTTCTCAGATGTTAAATTCCTGAATTAGCCAGTTGCGCTGCTTGCGGCCACCACCATGATGTGATGTGACCATCGAATGGAATCCGTTAGAAAGTCTGATGTGGTCGGTTCGCATGCGTACCCATAGTGCACAAAAGCCGAATCATACTTCTTACCCCAACCGCTATGCACTATGAAACCCTGATATCATGGTGCATGGCGGCCGGTTGGGGTGTTGACTCCTTCAGGAGCCGATCCCTGAGGAGAGTCCTTTATACAGATTTTCTGTTCAACATGTTTTTAATTAAGTCAATTCTTTATAAAAGTCTGTAATCGTTTACATAACCGGCGTGCTTTTCTGTTTGTTCCTGAAAACTAATAATACACGCCGTTTTTTCTGATCACGCTATATAGAGCTTCACACGCTATGGATACACCGTCTGCCACCCAGACCTATTGCCCCTCTCCCGGAAAAACCTTCCCACAGGGTGCCACTTTGGTTAATGCCGATCTTGTGGCAGTACCGGGTAATCAGGCGACAGGGGTTAACTTTTCTGTGTACGCCCCTAAAGCAGAACAACTGTTTTTATCGTTATTTGATGCACGGGGAAATGAAGAACAACTGAAAATGTTTCCTTCCGCTGAGGGCATCTGGCACCTTTATATTGAAGGTATTATCGAAGGTCAGCACTATGGCTTCCGGGCAGACGGTTACTGGTCACCCAATACCACGCCGCGCTTTAACAAGAACAAACTGCTGATGGATCCCTATGCCCGGGAAATCAGTGGCGATGTGCAATGGTGTCAGGACATTTTTGACTATATTTCAGACGACAATGGGCAATGGCTGTTCAACGAGCAGGACAGCGCCACCAAAATGCCCCGCAGTGTTGTGCGTGATGCTACCTTTGACTGGCAAGGCGTAACCCATCCACACACTCCGGACCAGCAGAGCATTTATTACGAAACCCACCTCAAGGGATTCACCAAAACCCACCCGGATATTCCGGAGAATATTCGTGGTACCTATCTGGGCATGTGCCACCCCATTACCATTGAATATCTGAAACACCTTGGCATTACTGCCGTTGAACTGCTGCCGGTGACCTACAGTACCAGTGAAGAGCGACTCACTCACCTTGGGTTATCCAATTACTGGGGTTACAACCCGCTGTGCATGATGGCACCGCACACACCTTATGCCATTTCCGACCCGGTGATTGAAATGAAAACCATGGTACGGGAGCTGCACCGCACCGGCATTGAAGTGATTATGGATGTGGTGTTCAACCATACCTGCGAAGGTGGCCATGGTGGTCCATTCCTGAGCATGCGCGGTCTGGCTGAAACCGACTACTACCATATGAACAAACACGACGGTGGCATTTCCTCGGAGAATTACAGTGGTTGCGGCAACACCATCAACTTCGACAGCCACCAGACTCTGCGCCTGACTATGGACGCACTGCGTCACTGGGTAGTGGAGTATCAGATCGACGGTTTCCGTTTTGACCTGGCCCCCACCATGGCCCGCCAGCACCGTAATTACAGTAAAGATGCGCCTTTCTTTTATGCCGTGAGCCAGGACCCGATTCTGAGCCAGGTAAAAATGATTGCCGAGCCCTGGGATATTGGGCCGGACGGTTATCATATGACCGACTTCCCCTCTGACTGGCAGTCCTGGAATGACCGTTACCGTGATACTTGCCGGAAGTTCTGGAAAGGCAGCAAAGGGGTACAAACTGAAATGGCCTGGCGTTTTTCCGGTTCAGAAGACCTGTTCAGTGAACAAAGTTATCTTGCCACCGTCAACTATATCTGCAGTCACGATGGCTTTAACTTGATGGATCTGGTTTCTTACAATCAGCGCCATAACCTTGCCAATGGTGAGGACGGGCGGGATGGTGACGAGCACAATTACTCCTGGAATCACGGTGAAGAAGGCGTCACTGACAACCCGGACATCAATAAAGCCCGCCTGCGCAGCCGGAAGAATCTGGTGGGCATGTTAATGCTGGCCAAAGGCTCACCCATGCTGTTAGCTGGCGATGAGTTCAGCAACTCTCAGGATGGTAATAATAATGCCTATTGTCAGGACTCCCCCATCGCCTGGCTGCACTGGGACTGGCTGCACAACACCGACTCTGACGGTGCACAAATGCACGATTTTACCCGACAAATGATGCATTTTCGTCGCAATGAACCACTGTTGACCAATGGTCTGGGCCACATAGAATACCAGTTACATTCCCCGAAGGGTGACGTCGTTGACCCTCTTTATTTCAGTGAGCGCCACTGTTACACCCTGACGGTTAAAATTCATGACCCGAATGATGCTGAAAAAGGTGCTATCTGGGTCATCCTGAACGCTGGCAAACATGTAGGCAGAGTATTGATTCCTGAAACCGGTCAATTCAAACACCGGACGGTTGTGGTGAATACTGACAAAGAGTCTTCTTTTATTCACGAACCGTCTGTTGATCAGTGCAGCTATGAAGTTCAGCCGCACAGCCTGATCATGCTTAAAGAGATGAATTAACAGGCAGGTCGGCCACTCCGAAGATGGGTTGCCGACCGGTTAATCTACACAATTACTCCGCACAGCGGGAAACCATCACCTGATCAATCTCACCACTGTCTTTGAACGTTAAGCTCCATACATAGCGTCCCGCCTCCGGTATCATCACCGAGGTATCGGTACCATACCCACCGTTTTTCCCGGCAGTTGCCTGCCCCGGCTTTTGTGACAGATCAGCAGCCGTGTATTGCGGGCTCCAGCTGGCTGTGGCGTACTGGAAGCGATAGCTGCCTTTGCGCTCATTGGTGACGGTTTGATACACGCCGTTGCCTTTATACTGAAAAGCCCGGGCTGGCTTGTGTATCCAGTTAGAGTCCGGAAAGCTGCCCACTACAAACAGAGTATCTTGTGCCGGGCCTGCTTCATTCACTGTTGGGTTGTCGCACTGGGCCAAAAAACCTTCGCCGGTCATCGAGCTGGCATCTCGTTTGTTGACCTTTGGTCCGGCTGCAACAGGCCTGGCAATGCGCAGGAATCGTGATTCAAAGCCTTTCATGCGAATGGAATATTCATTGTTTTTCGGGAAAAACACCTCTCCCGTGAGCAGATCCACCAGCCTCCCTTCGGAACCGGCTTCTGCCGTTGTCAAAGTGACCATTTGGAAAGCGCTGTCGGTGCTGACCATATAAAGCAGGGCATCATCGCCACTTTGCTTGTGATCGACGTAGACCTCTTTCTCTGCACGGATGTTAATGCGTTCACCTTCAGACAACGCCGGGTGTTTATCCCGCAACGTCATCAATGACGATACATAGGCTTTAAGATCACGCTGCTGTGCATTCAACTCAGCGGTTAACCCATCAATTTTGGCACTGGTACGTCCCGAGTGGTCATCACACACACCACGAATGGCGCAGTTATTATCCGGCTGCTTTTCAGAAAAGTCTGGCGTTTCATCACCAATTTCATCGCCGTAATACAAGGTGATGGGGCCCGTGTAGGCTGCCATAAATGACAGGGCCGCTTTATGCCGCAACCAGTATTCTGCATCGTCCGGATTGGCAATGCCGCCACGCTGCAGAAGGTCACCAAAGCGCACAACATCGTGATTACCCAGCATCAGGTTAGGTTGCGCATGGTTCGGATAGAGTGAGTGCAGGCTCATGCCTTCATCCAGCCAGTCACCGCCTTTACCACCCATACCGTTTTCATTCACTGCAAAGGTTTCCACCAGGCGATAACGCATGGGGAAGTCAAATGCAGAACACAACGCCGGACTCTCCCCGGTACCGTAGCCGACCCTCTGAATGGTGTTTTCTTCTTTCCAGATCTCCGCCACCATATAGCCCAATGGATTGACAGTTTCACCCTTGTGGTTCTGGTAAGTCACTGACTGAGAAGCTTCATCCACGGCTTTGCGGATTTCAGTCCAGGCTTCGGTGGGCACCTGATAGGCCTGATCCAGACGCCAGCCGTCTATTTTCAGCTCCTTCACCCACCAGGTGGCCACCTCCCGGTAAAATGGCAGGCTTTGGGGATAATCAACAGGATTGTGACTGCCAGAAGGCAGCAAACCGGACGGCGATGGCACGACACCGGACTGTTTATGATGGCCGAATACACCATCAAAAAATACATACAGCCCTTTGGCATGGGCTTTTTCCACCAGTTCTTTTGCCTGCTCCAGGGTCCCGAAGCGTGGGTCAATGGCAAAATAATCCGTCGCAAAATAGCCAGTGGCATCCAGCCGGTCATCCCAGTGTGATTGGCCTGCAACGGGTTCCGAGTTGAAGACTGGTGTCATCCAGATGGCATTCATACCCAGTGACTGGATGTAGTCCAGCGAATCAATTATACCCTGCAAATCCCCCTGGTGATGACTGGTACCGTAGCCGGTGCCGTGACCGGTTCCCTTTTCTCCATCCACAAAGCTTTCGACCATAATCTGATAAATTCTCAGATCGTTGGCTTTTGCCCGGGTGCTGGCGCTGCAGTCATAAGCCGGTGTCAGGCTGGTGCTGGCCTTAGACGCTGTATCAGGTGACTGACTGGCACAGCCAGTCACCAGCAAGGCAGAAAGCGCAGAGATGGCCACAGCCAATGCTTTTGGCTTCGTCATTGGGTCCTCCGATTGGTCACATTACATTGCTGAAAAGAGGATGGGAAAGAGATGCAAAATATTAGTGGCTGTTTCCCCAAAGTTGTATAACGACACAGGTCATGCGCCGCCCGCCATTATCGCTTTGAGTAGCTTCAATGCATTGATTTAAAGCATTTTTATTTTCTATTCAAAATAGTTGTAATCGTTTTCAGAGGTTTACAACAATGCGCAAAAGGTGAAATTAATTTACTTGACGCCTGTTTTTCACTTTGACACATTGATGTTTACTTATTAAATAACAACACATGGTTGGTGGTGTGCAATCCTATCTTTTAAAACATTTCAATCAGCACAAAGACTGAAAGCGTTTACAAAACAACAAACCATCTTTTTCCATTACACTAGGATTCTTTTGCAAAGCCGCTGAAACAGATCATCAGCGAAAAAGCCAACCTGATAGCACAACAAGAGTGATACGCATCACATGGATCAGAAAGCATTTACCACAGAGCTTGAAAAAAACCTGCGTCGTGAACTGGGCACTACCCCGAAGCAAGCCACACATCGCGACTGGTGGCAGGCCCTCTCTCTGGTACTCCGTGACATTAATCTGGACCAGCTTCAGGAAAGTAGCCTGGGCGTCACCAAAGAGACAAAGCCGCAACGTCATGTCTGCTACCTCTCCATGGAATTTCTGATGGGACGCCTGCTGGGTGACGCCCTGATGAACCTTGGACTTTACGAAACCGCAGCCACCCTGCTGCAATCCCACGGCGTTCGCATTTCTGATGTTCTGGATCAGGAGCGGGACATGTCCCTGGGCAACGGTGGTCTGGGTCGTCTGGCCGCCTGTTTTATGGATTCTCTGGCCAACCAGCATATTCCAGCCACCGGGTACGGCATCAACTACCGCTATGGTCTGTTTCGTCAGATTTTTGTGGATGGTTACCAGAAAGAGAAGCCGGATGTCTGGCGTGAATTTGGCAGCCCGTGGGAAACCTGTCGTCCATCCGAGACCGTGGAGATTGGCCTGTTCGGTCATATGGAAATGGACAACGATGGCAATAACCACTGGGTGCCTGGCAAGAAGCTTTTCGGTGTGCCCTGGGACATCACCATTCCATCCTTTGGCGGAAACTATGTAAACCGCCTCCGTCTCTGGGAAAGCCTGGTGGGTGCCTATCCTATCGATCTGGATAAATACAATCAGGGTGAGTATCTGGAAGCCTGCCGTAACCTGGTGGATGGCGATACCATTTCCGGAGTCTTGTACCCTGAAGACTCAACGCCGCAGGGTAAGGATCTGCGACTGATCCAGCAGTACTTCTTCACGGCCTGCTCCCTCAAAGACATTATCCGTCAGCATAAGCAGCGTGGCCTGCCATTAAGCAGTCTGGCAAAACACTACGCGCTGCAATTGAACGACACCCACCCGGCTATCGCCATTCCGGAATTAATGCGCCTGCTGATGGACGAAGAAGGCATGGTCTGGAATGAGGCCTGGGCCATCACTCAGGAAATGTGCCACTACACCAACCACACCCTGTTGCCAGAAGCCCTGGAGAAATGGTCTGCCTCCCTGCTGGACCGTGTTCTTCCAAGACACTTGCAGATCATTGAGATGATCAACTACGTCTTCCTGAACGGCGAGGCTAAAGAGCAATGGGGCGACAATGTAGAGATCATCAAGAAAGTCAGCATCTTCGAAGAGCTGGACAACGGTGATCGCATGATCCGCATGGCCAACCTGTCGGTGATTGGCAGTCGCCGGGTCAATGGTGTTGCCGCGCTGCACAGTGGTCTGGTTAAAGCCAATCTGTTCCCCGAGTTTGACGCCCTGTATCCCGGCAAGCTGGTCAACGTCACCAACGGTGTTACCCCAAGACGCTGGCTGGCTCACTGTAACCCGGGCCTGGCACGACTGCTGGATCGAAATATCGGCAAAGAGTGGCGTACTGACCTGGACCAGCTGGAAAAACTGACACCACTGTCGGAATCTCCCGATTTTCTCGATGCCTTTGCCAATGTCCGTTTCAAAAACAAGGAGCGACTGGCGCGGTTGATTGAAAAAGAGTGCAAGGTCAATGTTAACCCCAATGCGTTGTTCGATGTTCAGATTAAGCGACTGCACGAGTACAAGCGTCAGCAGTTAAACCTGTTGCACATCATCAGCCTGTACCACGAAATGCTCGATAACCCGGATGCCGAACATACCCCACGGGTATTTATTTTTGGCGCTAAAGCTGCACCAGGTTATGTAATGGCCAAACAGATTATTCTGGCCATCAACAAGGTCGCCCAGGTTATTAACAACGATCGTCGTTTGGATGACCGCCTGAAAGTGGTATTCCTGCCGGATTATCGCGTCACCCTGGCGGAACAGATCATTCCTGCCGCCGATCTTTCCGAGCAGATCTCCACTGCCGGTTTTGAAGCCTCCGGTACCGGCAATATGAAGCTGGGCCTGAATGGTGCACTGACCATTGGGACACTGGACGGAGCCAACGTGGAAATTGCCGAAGCGGTGGGCGATGAGAACATCTTTATCTTCGGAAAAACCGTCGATGAGATTGCCGAACTGCAGCAGCAGGGTTACAACCCATACCCTTATTATGAGAGTAATCCGGTACTGAAGCGGGCCATTGACGCCCTGATGAATGGTTCCTTCTGCCAGCACAAGCCCGACCTGCTGAAACCCGTTGCGGAAGATCTGATGCATCGTGACCAGTTTATGGCTCTGGCTGACTTTGACAGCTATCGTGAAGCTCAGCAGAAAGTGTCCGACACTTTCCGTAAGCCAAGGCTCTGGTGGCGCAAAGCAGTGCTGAATACCGCACGACTGGGTCGATTCTCTTCGGACCGGTCTATTGCTGACTATGCTGAGAAGGTTTGGAATAGTAAATAATCAGGTGGTTTTGGCAGCTTACTGAGCGTGAGCTGCCGCTAATTATTCTTGTTAATCTGTTCCTAAACCACTGACTTTCTGTGCTTCAACGTGAGGAGTACTGAATCAAATATCAGGCACTGTCTGCCTTACCCAACCCAACAGTTCAACGATGTTGGTATAGACTCCCGGGTAACCCGGCTCAGCGCAGCCGTAGCCCCAACTTACGACACCCAGCTGGTACCAGGTACCCTGGTGGTTATAAACCATGGGACCACCACTATCGCCCTGACAGGAGTCTTTGCCTCCTTCATCAAAACCAGCACACAGCATATTTTTGGTAATCGCTCCGTCATAATGTTGCCCGGAGTTGCAAAGCTCTCTCTCCACATAGGGCACCTGAACCACATGTAGCGTGTCTGGTTGTCCCTTCTCATACCCCAGGGTTCCCCAGCCCATCACCTCAAATACTGAACCTTTATTAATGTCTGCAAAGTGTTCTTCAGAAATCAGACGAACAGGTTCAATACCCTCAACGTCCTGCTCTAATTCAATAATGGCAATATCGCTATCGATGGTTTCTTCGTTATAGTCTGGATGTATATAAAGCCTTGCCACCCGGTAGAAACGGCCAGCACCCGGCTCACTGAGTTTATGCCCCCCCAACCAGACGGAAATAAATTCGGCATAATCCTGAATGTCTTCGACGCAATGGGCAGCCGTCAGGACATACTTGCCACCAATGTAGGCCCCGCCACAAAAATGCACCTCTCTCAATACTCTTAATGACGCCATATAAGGACGGGAAAATGGAGAAAGCTCATCACCACCAACAATTTTTATTCCTGAATAGTTACTCGTCTTTTCAGGATGCGCACTGACGCTTACAGCAAATACTAAAACTAATTGACTTAATGCCAACACGGCCATCTGCAGGAGTTTTTTCACTATTGAAGTCCCTTTCAATGTTAAAATCACAAAGAGGTCATGGATATTACAGTTGTGTTTTCTGTCGTTTAACAAGACGGTTTAATGCACCCAGAGAGTGTAAGTGTGCATAGGTCCACGCCAGCCAACCGGAATCAAACCAGCTTTTCACTTTTTCTTCGGGAATGGAATTCAGTTTTTTCTCATCAATAACTAATAACCCTTCGAGCCTTAGGGGCTTATCCTTCTCCAAGAGAATTTGGAGATTGAACGGAGATAACAGATCAAGCGCTTTTAATTCATGACAATAATCAAGGGTATTCTTATACTGCTGATCATAGTTATTAAGAAATTGAATAATGTTATTCAGGGTTTCTGTATTTTCACCGTCATCACTGAAAAGTGCTTCACCTTCTTCACCAGCAAACTGACTGGCTTTCTGATCAAAGCAAACAGAGCCTTCATCGGTCAGGGCGAAAGGATAACGGCGGATAAAAGCAGGAATATAGCTGTCACTCCAGCTGCCCGCCTCACCCAGGTGCTTATGCCCTGCATCCATCAGCGAAAGCAGGGCAAGGGGGAAAAAGTTGCCCTGCTCATCCTTACTGAAGAGCACTGGCATATCACGGCTGGCTTCAAAAAACTCGATACCGGTCAGTGGTACAGAGTTTACCTCTTCGGTGAAAGAGTAGTCGTCAGATGCCTTGAACTTAAGGGTCTTATGCACTTCCCGGTTGAGAAATGTCGGCTCATTGTAAAACAGTAATGTTGCCATAATCAGGGGCCGCCTCTCTTGTTTTGTCTGGATATAAAACCACTTCTAAAAATAGTTATTTTGACATTTTTAAGCTGACCTGAGCTTAAAATTTTTACATAGCACATTAAAGGTATCAACGAATAAAATGTTATATGATTGTTAAGGGTAAGTGATTGCTGCAAAAGAATGATGACAATGAATAAAAACCACTCATTTTCAGGCTTCATTCCTGACTTAATAGTCAGTAATAACAACCATATCTTTGATTTATTTTTTCTCAGGAATTAAACGGAGTCCCCACCAATGTCCACTGAAACCCTGCAACTCAATGATACGCTCTATCAATATATTTATAACGTTGGTCTGCGTGAGCACCCGGCATTAAAAGAGCTCAGAGAATTGACCAGCCACCATCCCTACCGAATGATGCAAATCTCTGCCGAACAAGGGCAGCTTATGGCCATGCTGGCAAAACTATCCAATGCCCGCAGAACCATAGAAATTGGTGTTTTCACCGGTTACAGTGCGCTCTCTGTTGCCCTGGCACTGCCCGATGATGGGGAGCTGATTGCCTGTGATATCAGCAGTGAGTATACCGACATAGCCAAACCCTTCTGGGAAAAAGCCGGTGTCTCTGAGCGGATCAAACTTCACCTGGCTCCGGCGTCTGAAACCCTGGATCAACTGATCAGGAACGGTGAACTGAATCAGTTTGATATGGCCTTTATTGATGCGGATAAAACGGGGTATGACGTTTATTACGAACAATGCCTGCAGCTTATTCGCCCTGGTGGGCTGATTCTTATCGATAACGTGCTGTGGAGCGGGAGAGTAGCAGATGCAGAAGCAAGTGATGAAGACACTGCAGCACTGAAAGCATTAAACCGGAAAATTCACGACGATGATCGTGTGGATATGATGATACTGCCTGTTTCCGATGGGCTTACCATTGCCATCAAGCGTTAAATAGCTAACCATATGAAATCATCCCACTTTCACCACCAAAATAACGTAATCATTTGATTTTGAAGCATATATTCTATTCGAATATATGGTTGGCACGATTTTTAATCGTTTAAAATCAAAATGTTACCAAGGGGTGGTGAAGGTCGGAATCATATATTTCTGACTCCATATGGCCAGCTACTTAAGAATAATGAGCACAGAGAGTTACTCGTTCCCACACCGCAGAGGCTGTCGCGAAAGTCTTTTTAATCTGTCTTTTGCGACAACCTCTCCAGCCTGGGAACGAGACAATTTTTAATTGGGGTTCTTTTCCGTTTTCATTGACTCCTCATAACTTGGAGGTGGTTCATCAAAAGTCTGTGTACCCGGAGGGCTTAACCAATACTCTAAAGAACCATACGCAGGAGGAGCTGACGGCATTGAAAAATAGCCATCTCCCTCAGGATCAGCAGGAGGAGATGATGGTGTTGGGAAATAGCCATATTCTCTCTCAGGATCAGCAGGAGGGGCTGACGGTATTGGAGAATAGCCACAAGCTCCCTCAGGCTCAGCAGGATCATCATGAGGCGGTGCAGGCATATCGTCACAAATTTTTCCTTCAGGCTGCTGTATATTAAGACCGCCTTCTTTCTTTAAAAAATCAACAATCACTGTTTTATTAAGCTCCTCTGCCTGGTCCAGAGGGGTGCATTTGCCATGGCCATTGATAGGCTGCCCTCTATGCAAGAGAAGAAGGATTATCCTACAGGCTGCCTGCTCATCCATCCATCTTGATTGAACTGCAGCATTAATAAGTGCATCGATACCGCTTTTCTGAACAGGTTTGTAATATTTTTTTTTCTTTTCGTTGAGCTTTGGGTCAGTCAGATATTTCACAATATCAAAGTGTCCATGAGAAACCGCTGACCAGATAGGAGCCTCGAAAGATTTTATGCAAACTTTTATTCCTTGACCAACAAAATAATTGAGAACTTCAAGGAATCCGTGCCTGGATGCCATTTGCATCGCTGTAGCAGAGTCTAAACTTAATTTCTTACATAGTGATTTGATGCCTGATTCCTTTTTGGTTTCAATTGCGTTTTGCAATTCAATTAAACAGTCAAACTCTTTTTTCTCACTCACGGACAATAAGCCATATCTCTTAAGGTTACTTCTATTCCTCAAAAGTCTGGCTATGCGTAATTTATTTAACTCCACTGCCCTATTGAGAGGAGTAACCACATCACAACCATCAGGATCTTCTCCCTTACTCAGAAGAAACTCGATCATTCTGCAGGCTGTATCCTCATCCATATTTGATGATAGAACTGCATCGTGGATAAGTCCCTCATTTTCAGTTCCTTCACCAAAGATGAAGAAAGACTTGTCTTTGTCTTTGAGTCCGAGATCAATCAGATATGCCACGATTTCTAATTGTCCATAAGAAACGGCTTTCCAAATATGGGAGGAGGAGCCAACTTTATCAATTTCTTCTCCTTTGTTGATAAAATACTTAAGTACATCAAGGTAGCCATACATGATTGCCATATTCACCCAGTAAGAACTACGATATTCTTTCAACAGTTCTTCTATTATTTTTTGTTTTCTTTTTGGTTCAACACCCCAAAACCCTGTATTCAAATTGACAGCCTCATGAAAACGTTGCAGATTCTTAACTTCTCTGGTGCTTTGTCTTAAAATAAATTCATCATGTAAATCGCTGGGTACCCGAATATGAGGAACATGATGATGATTATTTTCCTCTGGGTTCATGTCGAGGCTATGTTTACTGATACGTTTACCGAAACGTTTACTGTTACGTTCAACGTAACGTTTACTGATACGTTCACCGTAAAGTTCACCGTAACGTTTATCGTACCGTTCACTGTAACGTTCACCGATACTAAGATTATTGACGTATTCTGTAATCTGTATTTTCCGGTATCCTGCGCTTCTGCATTCATTTCGCTCGGAACTGCCGGGGGGATTTGGGCATTCTTTAAAATCAGTGCAGCAACATAGGATGCTAAAAGGTCGACTTGTAGTTTCCATTAAAATTCCTTATCACATTATTAATTAAGGACATCCCTTAACACACTGTTATAAAAGCTTCCCCTTTAGAGTAAAATTTCAGAATTTAGTTCCCATACTGACAACAACTAATCAATCCAGTAATTTTTGGTATTTACCAATAGCACCTTCTCAGGGTAGACATTAAGTCCCAACCACCCCGAAAAGGCTTAATCTTGTACGCCCTGAACAACCACCCCGTGCAGGGTGCTCTCGTTTCGCATTTTTCATAAGAAAATTAAAAAAGCATCTTAATAATTGAGTGACCTTAATTATAAAGCCAACCGCAAAAAGCCAGGCATTAGCATTACTAACCGACTGGTTAGTTATTTGTGGAAAACAAAATGGTTAAATTGCAACGTTTTTTAACAATGACCCCGTTGGTAAAGCTCTATTGAGTTCGTAGCAAAACTTGCACGAGCCATTTTAATACAAATAATTAACACAAGGATTGTCCAATGACTTGCATAGCCGCATCTGAATTTGCGATACCCCTAACTGTGGATTTGACCGATCCGCATGGTAACGATAAACCTGTTACAAAAAGTTCCGAAAACCAGGGGCAACCAATCCACCACAGGGCCATATCGCCGATCAATCATCCTGAGCCCCGGGAGCCCGAGAACCTCAGGTTATTGATGGAACCTCTGCCCGGGCAAACAACTGCATTTCACCAGATGCAGCCGCTTATAGCTGATGAGATTACCATTGATAATCCGGAATTTAAGCGGCCACCCGGAAAAATAAAAAAGCTGGCCCTGGCGATTAAAATCTTTTCTAAAAGCTTTAAAACAATGTCTTGTTTCAATAATCCAGAGACTGACAGGAGTGCACGGGTAGAAAAAATACGTAACCGGGTTTTCACCGGAACCGCTGCAGTGTTAGACATACTGACCGGGGCAATCATCTTAAAAGGGTTTATAGACTTTATGGGTTCTTGTCGTCAACGTGGAGAGTCAGACACTATACTCCTGGATTTTCTTGTTGCGGCTATCGCCATAACCGTAATGTTTGGGACTTTTGGTATTGGCTGGCTGCTCTCTCAGGGAATCTCTCGCCTGGTGACCTCAACCGTGGCAGCGTCGGTGGATACCCGTGAAAAATTAGCCGAGATGACCGGCTTTACATCACCAGAAGAGAGATTTTTAAACAAATATCAAAGAACGCAGGAGTCTCTCACCGTATTGAAAACCAAGCTTATTGATGCTGAGCTGTCCAGTACTTTAAGACATTGTCAATCCAGTGAAGCAGAGCGTGAAGCCAGAGAGCAGGCCAAACTTGATACTCAAGCTTTGAATCCAGGCGCTGCCAAGGATAAATGGTATGATTCTTTACAGCGTTATTACCTGAGAGAGTGGGCTGAGTTCTATCAGTTCAGTAGTGAGGAACTAAAGGAGGAAATCCGTAAAACCGAAGATTGGCTTAACAGGGCAGCAAAACAGAAAGAACGGCTCTGTAATGAACAGGAACTACAAAAACTGAATGCTGTGGTTGCTGACGAAAACCCGGCTCACCGGGCTCCTATGTAATTCGAAGGTAATGGGCAGCGTGTACGGTTGTAGACGTTAGCCTTTTAAAAATCGCTGTGAAGACCGCTTCTCTGGACAGGATGGGCATAGCACCTTTCAGAAGAACCTTAAACATTTCATTCTACAGCCAGGGGTTAGCTATGCTTACCAGCTGGTTAGTGCTTTATTGAATAAAAAATCATTTAATATTTTCAATTGATGAGAAACAGACGGAAATGTTTTATCAATTCCCTGCCAGAATTTGCAGGCGATCTCTAAATACCAGCAATTAAGACAAGGAGTGTCCCATGATTAACACAACTGGTCCGGCGACATTATCGGCATCTGCGAACCCCTCAACTCAAGCAAAAAAAGCGACAGAGCAGCCAAGGGACGATAAAGCTGTCGAGTCCAACAGCCATACAAGGCCAGATCAGTCACTCTCTCACAGGGCAGTCTCTTTAACCGAGCAATCACCAGGACTCAAAGCATCCGAAAAACTTAAGCTAACGGCAACTTCGTCACCAAAACAAACAGCCATTGACCAGATGCATTCACCATTTAAGGCTGATATTACCATTAATGAT
Organism: Endozoicomonas sp. ALE010; assembly: GCF_049310165.1. NCBI lineage: Bacteria > Pseudomonadati > Pseudomonadota > Gammaproteobacteria > Oceanospirillales > Endozoicomonadaceae > Endozoicomonas > Endozoicomonas sp. ALE010. Next base: position 34,711 of record NZ_JBLYNV010000024.1, read on the forward strand.
CCGGAGTTCAGGCAACCACCCGGCAAAATAAAAAAGCTTGCCCTGGCGATTAAAATCTTTTCGAAAAGCTTTAAAACAATGTCTGATTTCAATAATCCAGAGACTGATCGGAGTGCCCGGGTGGAAACCATACGTAGTCGGGTTTTCACCGTGTCCACTAAATTGTTGGACATACTAACCGGGGCAATAATCCTGAAAGGGTTTATAGATTATTTAGGTTCCCATGAGAGTCTTAGATCTTCAGTCAATTTTCTCGGACTGATTATTATTGATCTTATCGCCACAATCGTAATTTTTGGGGCTTTTGGTATTGGCTGGCTGCTCTCCCAGGGAATTTCTCGCCTGTTGACGTCAACCGTGGCAGCATCGGTGGATACCCGTGAAAAATTAGCCGAAATGACCGCCTTTACGTCACCAGAAGAGAGGTTTTTAAAAAAATATCAACGAATGGAGGAGTCTCTGTGCGTACTGCAAACCAAGCTTATTGATGCAAAGCTGGCCAGAACGTTAAGAAATTGTGACAGAGGAAACGCAGAGATTAAGGCCGAAGAGCGCGCCAGAAAGGAGATTGCAAAGTTGAATCCTGGCGCTCATAAAGAGACATGGTTTGAATCTAAACAGCGCGAACACCTGAGAGATTGGTATGAGTTTTACGCGTTCAAAATTGAGGAACTGGAGCAAGAAATCAGTAAAACCAAAGATTGGCTTGGCCGGGCCGCAAAACAGAAAGCACTGCTCGCTGATGAACAGCGGGAACTGGAAGAACTGTATGATGACGTTGCTCCACCGATTGTCGGCAAATTGAAGCTGGAACCGCTTAAATTGATTCGTGTTTAATTCCCGGTTAAGTCCTGGGCGAGCAGCTTCTTTCCTGCCCTTTGAACTTCTGGCAACACATATTTTTCCCTACCCAAAACGAGAAACCCCGGCCTAAGCCGGGGTTTCTATGGGGTTTGGGAATACATTTTCGTTAGAAAATGTATTACTCCATGATTTTGGCAACAACGCCAGCACCAACAGTACGGCCACCTTCACGGATCGCGAAGCGCAGACCTTCTTCCATCGCTACCGGGTTGATCAGGGTAGCAACGAAGTTGATGTTGTCACCAGGCATGACCATTTCAACGCCTTCGTTCAGTTCTACAGCACCGGTTACGTCAGTAGTACGGAAGTAGAACTGTGGACGGTAGCCCTTGAAGAATGGCGTGTGACGACCGCCTTCTTCTTTGGACAGGATGTACACTTCAGCTTCGAACTTGGTGTGCGGAGTAACGGTTCCTGGCTTAATCAGACACTGACCACGCTCAACGTCTTCACGCTTGGTACCACGCAGCAGGGCACCGATGTTCTCGCCTGCACGACCTTCGTCCAGCAGCTTACGGAACATTTCAACACCAGTAACGGTAGTCTTGGTCGTCTCTTTGATACCAATGATTTCTACTTCGTTACCAACGTTGATGATACCACGCTCAACACGGCCAGTTACTACGGTACCACGGCCAGCAATGGAGAATACGTCTTCGATCGGCATCAGGAATGGCTGATCGATCGCACGCTCTGGCTCTGGGATGTACTCGTCCAGAGTTTCTACCAGCTTACGTACAGCAGAAGTACCCATTTCGTTGGTGTCTTCGCCGTTCAGGGCCATCAGGGCAGAACCGATGATGATTGGCGTGTCGTCACCCGGGAAGTCGTAGGTGTCCAGAAGTTCACGAACTTCCATCTCGACCAGTTCCAGCAGCTCTTCGTCGTCAACCATGTCGGCTTTGTTCAGGAATACCACGATGTAGGGTACACCTACCTGACGAGACAGCAGGATGTGCTCACGAGTCTGTGGCATGGGGCCATCAGCAGCGGAACATACCAGAATAGCGCCGTCCATCTGGGCAGCACCGGTGATCATGTTCTTAACATAGTCAGCGTGTCCTGGGCAGTCTACGTGCGCGTAGTGACGGTTTGGAGAGTCGTACTCTACGTGTGCAGTAGAGATGGTGATACCACGCTCACGCTCTTCTGGAGCGTTGTCGATCTGGTCGAATGCACGCATGGTGCCGCCCCAGATTTCAGCACATACACGAGTCAGCGCTGCAGTCAGAGTGGTTTTACCGTGGTCAACGTGACCGATGGTGCCGACGTTTACGTGCGGCTTCGAGCGTTCAAATTTTTCCTTAGCCATGTCTCTTAACCTTTAGCTATAGATAGTTCGAGGGTAGCAATATCAAGCAGGGCATTCTAACAGCCATTGTCACCGGAAAGAATTTCTCATGTTAAAAAAACATAAAAAAAACGGTTATTCCCGGGAAGCCGACGGTCAGAACCCCTTAGTTAATATCAACCCTGGTTTTTGATGACCGCTTCAGCAATGCTGGCGGGCGCTTCGGCATACTCATGGAATTCCATGGAGTATGTTGCACGCCCCTGAGTTGCTGAACGCAGATCGGTAGCGTAGCCGAACATTTCACCCAGCGGCACCTGAGCATTAATCACCTTGCCAGAAGGTGTATCTTCCATCCCCTGAACAATACCGCGACGACGGTTCAGGTCGCCCATAACGTCACCCATGTAGTCTTCTGGTGTTACCACCTCGACCTTCATCATAGGCTCCATCAGGACAGGCTTGGCCTGAGGCGCGTATTTCTTCAGAGCCTGCGAAGCAGCGATTTTAAACGCCATTTCGTTAGAGTCAACATCGTGGAAAGAACCATCGTACAGACGAGCTTTCAGACCCAGCAGCGGGTAGCCGGCGATAACGCCGTTCTTCATCTGTTCTTCGATACCTTTCTGGATAGCCGGGATGTATTCCTTCGGAATCACACCACCCACGATTTCGTTGATGAATTCCAGACCTTCTTCACCGTCGGAAGCAGGCGAGAACTCAACAACAACGTGACCGTACTGACCGCGACCACCAGACTGCTTGGCAAACTTGTGGTTAGCGTCAACAGAGCCTTTCAGCTTCTCACGGTAGGCAACCTGTGGCTTACCAATGTTCGCTTCTACCTTGAACTCGCGACGCATACGGTCAACGATGATGTCCAGGTGCAGCTCACCCATACCGGAGATAATGGTCTGGCCACTCTCTTCGTCAGTGTGTACGCGGAAAGATGGATCTTCCTGGGCCAGTTTGCCCAGAGCGATACCCATTTTTTCCTGGTCAGCCTTGGTCTTTGGCTCAACCGCAACAGAGATTACCGGCTCCGGAAACTCCATGCGCTCCAGAGTGATAATGCTGTCCATGGCACACAGAGTGTCACCGGTGGTGACATCTTTCATGCCGATCAGCGCTACAATGTCACCAGCGACGCACTCTTTCAGCTCTTCACGGTTGTTAGCGTGCATCTGTACCATTCGGCCAACACGCTCTTTCTTGTGCTTAACCGGGTTGTATACCGTGTCACCAGAGTTCAGAACGCCGGAGTAGTTACGAACGAAGGTCAGAGTACCCACGAACGGGTCGGTGGCAATCTTGAACGCCAGAGCGGAAAAAGGCGCGTTGTCATCCGCTTCACGGGTAGCAACCGTACCTTCTGCGTCGTCCAGGATACCTTCGATTGCCTTCACTTCTTTTGGCGAAGGCATCAGCTCGATAACGGCGTCCAGAACAGCCTGTACACCCTTGTTCTTGAAGGCAGAGCCGCCAAACACCGGGATGATTTCATTGGCCAGAGTACGGGCACGGATACCGGCCTTGATCTCTTCTTCTGACAGATCACCCTCTTCCAGGTATTTTTCCATCAGTTCTTCAGTGGCTTCAGCAGCAGCTTCGACCATGTACTCACGCATTTCTGCGCACAGCGCTTCCATGTCGGCAGGAATGTCTTCGTAAGTGAAGCTCATACCCTGGTCTTCTTCGCTCCAGATGATGGATTTCATCTTAACGAGGTCAACCACGCCCTTGAACTCGTCTTCGGCACCGATGGTCATCTGCATGGGTACAGCGTTGGCATTCAGACGGTCACGCAGCTGGCTGATCACCATTTCGAAATCAGCACCGGTGCGGTCCATCTTGTTGACGAAGACCATACGGGGAACTTCGTACTTGTCTGCCTGACGCCAGACGGTTTCAGTCTGAGGCTGAACACCGGAAGAACCACACAGTACGACGACAGCACCGTCGAGTACACGCAGGGAACGCTCTACCTCGATGGTAAAGTCAACGTGTCCCGGGGTGTCGATGATGTTGATACGGTGCTCGTCAAACTGAGCATCCATACCACGCCAGAAACAGGTAGTAGCAGCAGAGGTAATGGTGATACCACGCTCCTGCTCCTGCTCCATCCAGTCCATGGTGGCAGCACCATCATGAACTTCACCAATTTTATGGCTCAGACCGGTGTAAAACAAAACACGTTCTGTGGTCGTTGTCTTACCCGCGTCAACATGGGCACAGATACCAATGTTGCGATAGCGGTTGATCGGGGTTTTACGGGCCACGACTCAATCCTCTGATACTTAGAAACGGTAGTGGGAGAATGCCTTGTTGGCTTCAGCCATACGATGCACGTCTTCACGCTTCTTAACGGCAGCACCCTTGCTTTCGGCAGCGTCCAGCAGCTCTCCAGCCAGGCGGAGTTTCATGGACTTTTCACCACGCTTGCGCGCAGCGTCTACCAGCCAGCGCATGGCCAGGGCAGTACGACGGGCAGGGCGAACTTCAACGGGTACCTGGTAAGTGGCACCACCAACACGGCGAGACTTAACCTCTACCATAGGAGCGATGGTTTCCAGAGCTTTTTCGAACAGCTCCAGAGGCTCCTTATTGGTACGCTCCAGAACGATGTCCAGGGCACCATATACGATCTTTTCAGCGACAGATTTCTTACCGCTGACCATCACGTGGTTGATGAATTTAGTGAGTGTTTTGTTGCCAAACTTAGGATCTGGCAGCACGTCGCGCTTAGCGACTACGCGTCTTCTTGGCATTGATAAGCCCTCTACGTCGGTCTTCAGGTAATCCAGGATCAATCAATGACTTTTTCGATACAAAAAAGCAGTGACCTGGCCTTACTCTCATCAACCTGATATTAAAAAAATTTTTACCCGGCTTGACACTAGTCTCTTGCAACTAGTTTCTAGCCCTTAGGTCTCTTGGTACCGTACTTGGAACGGCCCTTCTTACGGTCGTTAACACCCTGGGTATCCAGGCTACCGCGAACGGTGTGGTAACGAACACCTGGCAAGTCCTTTACACGACCGCCACGGATCAGAACAACACTGTGCTCTTGCAGGTTGTGACCTTCACCACCGATGTAGGAAGTCACTTCAAAGCCGTTGGTCAAACGCACACGACATACTTTACGCAGCGCAGAGTTAGGCTTTTTAGGGGTAGTAGTATAAACACGGGTACAAACCCCGCGACGCTGAGGACAGGCCTGCAGCGCAGGCACGTCCGTCTTTCTAACCTTACGCTTCCGGGGCTTGCGCACCAGCTGGTTAATTGTTGCCATTCAGCAAACTCCAATCTCTATTCGAGAACCGTTTCTAAGTGTTGAGTCTGAACCGTCAGAGGAAAGAGCAGTCCAGACTCCTGCTTTAAACAGCAAAAGCCGGCAGAAACCGGCTTATACGACCCGGTCCACGACTAACTCACAAGAAGCGAACCACGGGCAAAATAAAGCGCAGAAATTCTACGGATCGACAAAAGCAACGTCAAGTAGGGGATTCAGCCATATAAAGCGAGAAATATCCCATACTCTGGCACAGAAGCGTGTTTAACAGGGGATTCTTACTGTTTTAAGGAGGGCTAACCAAAGACAGGGAAGATAATTTACGGGCAAAAAAGTTAACGCAGGAAAGCCAGAAAAAACAGATAACCTAATGATTTATATATTCTTTAATAAATGCCCCTTATCCGGCAATCACTTCCCCGAACAAGTGATAAGCGCTGCCAGAGCATTACCAGATATGCTAAAGTCGCCACCCCACACACCTTCAAAGTTTAAAACTCAATGAAACGCGAACTGGCAATCGAATTTTCACGGGTCACCGAAGCCGCCGCCCTGGCAGGTTATAAATGGCTGGGACGAGGCGATAAAAATGCCGCTGACGGTGCTGCCGTCGAAGCCATGCGCACCATGCTGAATAAAGTCGATATGCACGGTGAGATTGTGATCGGTGAAGGAGAAATCGACGAAGCACCCATGCTGTATATTGGTGAAAAAGTCGGCACCGGCAATGGTGAAAGCATTGATATTGCTGTCGACCCGATTGAAGGCACACGCATGACGGCCATGGGCCAGAATAACGCCATCGCCGTTCTGGCTGCCGGTGAAAAAGGCTCCTTTTTGAAAGCGCCGGACATGTATATGGAGAAGCTGGTCTGTGGACCGGGCGCCAAAGGCGTGATCGACCTGAATCTGGGGCTGCGTGAGAATATCCGTAATGTCGCCCGCGCCCTGCACAAACCCGTCGAGAGTCTGGTGGTCATCACCCTCGCCAAACCACGCCATGATGCCGCCATTGCCATGATGCAGAGCATGGGTGTTCGCGTCTTTGCCATTCCCGACGGGGATGTTGCTGCTTCCATTCTTACCTGCATTCCCGACAGCGAAGTTGACCTGATGTACTGCGTGGGCGGAGCACCGGAAGGCGTAGTTTCTGCAGCCGTTATCCGGGCACTGGGTGGTGATATGCACGGCCGTCTGGTAACCCGTGACAAAGCCAAGGGGGAAACGCCGGAAAACATTGAAGCAGGCCGACTGGAAGCGGAACGCTGCCGGGAAATGGGAGTAGAGCCGGGTAAAGTACTGCGCCTGGATGATATGGCCAGTTCCGATAACGTCGTCTTTTCAGCCACCGGCATTACCAAGGGTGATTTGCTCCAGGGCATTATGCGCACCGGCAATATCGCCACTACCGAAACCCTGGTGGTTCGCGGTAAATCCCGAACCATCCGCCGCATCCAGTCCACACACTATCTGGATCGCAAGGATGATGATATTAAGAACATCATTCTTTAACCCACCAGGAGGTTGTCTGGGAATAGCGCCCGTCTGGTAAACCAATTCAATGGGTTTGATGCGTACAACCGACCTTCACCACCCCTTGGTAACATTTTGATTTTAAACGATTAAATATCGTGCCAACCATATATTCGAATAGAATATATGGTTCAAAATCAGATGATTACGTTATTTTGGTGGTGAAAGTGGGGTACAATCTCCGTTCACCCTGAGCGGAGTCGAAGGGTGCTTGGCACGATCTAAGTTTCCGCCCTTCGACAGGCTCAGGACGAACGGAGTGCGAAGGCACCACAACCTGTCAAACTAATTGAAACCATGTACAAGAGCAATCGGGATAGTGCAGAGTCTCACAACTCTGCTCCTCCCACAACACCGGCCATACGGATCACGTAGCACGGCGTTTCAAATCTACTCTGTATTCATCTTGCCGCCAATTCTGGCAGCCCGAGGTTCTTGAAATATCTATTCGGCAATGCTTGAGTTAGTGCCGACTACCACTCAACCGCATAGGTCCATGAGCTGATTTTGCCGTATTCCACGCAAGGAAACGACTTACTCCCAGAAGCCTCAACATTCGGTAGCCTTTGCTGCCCCATTGCTTCAGGATATAACACCGTAATCGTCGTCGAATCCATTTGTCCAAATCTCGCAGAGGACTCAGTATTTCGGCAATGTCGAAATACGCTTTGACCACCACGGACGATGGGAAGCCTGGTTTTGCAGGAGCAAAAACCAGCCCAACCAAGCAGGGATTTTCTAAGCTCTGCAATAATCCGGATGATTGAATGGCCTCTCGTTCGACGGCTCAGTTGTTTAACGGTCGTTTTCAGTGTGGTCAACGCTTTATCACTGACTTTTACTTTTAACACCCGTCGACTGAACGTAAATCCAAGGAATCTGCGCTCCCAAGGTCGGCCTGCTGCGCTTTCCTGGGTATTCACTGTGAGTCGCAGTGATTCTCCAAGATAACGTTGCAGGCTTTTCATCACGCGCTCACCCACTGTTTTGCTTCTGACGAAAATTACGCTGTCATCGGCATAACGAGCAAACCGAAGGTTCCGCTTTTCCAGTTCCCAGTCCAGATTATTCAGCACTATGTTTGAAAGAACAGGCAACAAAGGGCCACCTTGTGGTACACCTTTCACACTGGCTTGCTTTGTTCCATTAATGCAAACACCCGTTTTCAGATAACGGTTGATTAACCGAAGCAGAGTGGCATCCTTATGGTGAGCTTTGAGTTGTGTCATCAATAAATCATGATTGACATTATCAAAGAATGCCTCAAGGTCGCCGCCCACCACCCAGCTGTTTCCGTCTCGTATGACTGATTGTGCGTGACGTATGGCTCGATGTGCATTCCGGTGAGGGCGAAAACCGTAACTGTTGTTATGGAATTTGCTGTCCCACTCTTCCTGCATAATATGGGCAACAGCCTGCTGTATCAGTCGGTCAAGTACGGTAGGAATACCCAGCTTGCGTTTGCGGCCATCCGGTTTTGGGATTTCCACCCGCAGCACGGGCCTGGATTGGCAGGCTCCTTCTGCCAGTTACTGCCGAATCTTTGGCCAGTGTTGTTTCAGGAAGTCTGGAAGTTCATCAACGGTCATGCCATCAATACCTGTGGCTCGTTTATTACGTTGAACCTGTTTCAGTGCACGTACCAGATTATTCCTGTCCAGTACCCGCACCATCAAAGATGAACAAAAGATGCTTTTTTACAGTGAAGAGCGGTTTAATCGGGTCTCCCGTTTCCGGTTCACCCTCTGTTTTATCCCGAGACAACGACAGTTGTTTAACAGATGCCATCCGAAATCACTTCCCCGATGATTACTTTCCAAGATTTGTTCTGGCCTTCAGTGGCCGGAGACCACCTACTATGCCGTCTGCTGATAGGGCTATGGATAGCCCGTATGCCGAAAATGCAGGAGCAATTTTCGGTCTTCTGCACTGCGATCACAGCGGATTGCTCCGTTGTGGGTATTCCGGAGGCATTCGGCCACCCATTCCGGTAACATCCGGCCACTGATTCCGGAAACATTCGGCCACCTATTCCGGTAACATCCGGCCACCCTTTTCCAGCCAGCGACGCAGTCTTTTTCAATAACCGTTACCCTCGTTCTTGAGACCCTTTCAAGGATGACGGGATTGCATCATGAAGAGACTGCCCATGCGCAAAATTCGTGAAGTTTTCAGGCTCAAATTTGAGCACAACCTCAGTGAGCGAAAGATCGCCCAAAGCTGCAATATCTCCCGCTCAACCGTTAAAGATTATCTGGCCCGGCTTTCGGTTTCTGAACTGACCTGGCCACTGCCTGACTCCATTGATGAGCATACGTTGGAGCAGCAATTGTTCCCCGTCAAACCATCATCAGGCAGGAACAAGCAGGCTCAGCCTGACTGAAGCCAAATTCATCAGGAACTGCGGCATCCCGGTATGACCCTGATCGACTTTGGCAGGAGTACAAAGCCTGTCATCCGGATGGTTATCAGTACAGCTGGTTCAGTGACCAATATCGCTCATGGAAGAACCAGGTGGATGTGGTCATGCGGCAAAACCATATAGCCGGAGATAAACTCTTTATTGACTATGCAGGTCAAACGATGCCTGTCGTTGACCAGTACACTGGTGAAGTACGACAAACACAAATTTTTGTCGCTACACTGGGAGCTTCCAACTATACCTATGCTGAAGCCACCTGGAGCCAATCGATTCCGGACTGGGTCGGCTCTCATGTACGTGCCTTTGACTATTTTGGAGGCACTCCCTGCACACTGGTCCCTGATAATTTGAAATCAGGCGTAAAACAGCCCCATCGGTATGAACCGGTGATCAACCCCACCTATCAGGATCTGGCTGAGCATTATCAGGTAGCCGTTGTTCCCGCCCGGGTCAGGAAACCTCAGGATAAGGCCAAGGTTGAATCTGCCGTACAGGTGGTCGAACGCTGGATACTGGCCAGCCTGCGTAACCAGACATTCTTTACCCTGCCTGCACTGAACAAAGCGATTCGAAGCCTGCTGGATGAGCTGAATAACAAACCGTTCCAGAAATTACAAGGTAGTCGTCGTTCACTGTTTGATGAGCTGGACAAACCGGCACTCAAGCCTTTACCTGCAGAGCGTTATCAATACGCTGAGTGGAAAGAGGCCCGGGTACCAATGGCACTGACTTAAGCTCACTTCCCTTGGTATTTCTTGAGTCTGCGTGCCTGCGACCTTTAATGCTGGAGCCTTTTATGGGGTTTTGGCCGCTTCTTAACGGCCCTTGGCTCCGACCGACCGGGCCGATTTCCAACAATATGCTGTCCTATGTTCGGGAAACCAAGCCCTTTTTTTGTGTGCCAGGCTGAGGATATTCTTTCTGATTTTTCTCGGTGTCAGGCATCAACAATGTTGAACCATCAGTAAGCAGTACACGACGTTGATGCCATAGCCATGATTCTGGTGAGGCGTGATCAAGACTATTGCCAGATATGCGCAACAAACCTCCTAGGGATGCTTCACTCAACCGTTGCCTCGCTTTGCAATATGCGCTGGTGTCAGTGTTGGGCACTTTCTTCTTGTTGCCCCTGACGACCTGCTCTCTCGCTTCATCAATGAGGGTGTGGCGACATGATTTGGTGTCACTGGCCACCTGCCGCATGAACAAGGTTAATGTTTTGATGGGTGGAAAATCGCTTTCCCTGCAGCCGGGGTAACAATTCTGAAAAGAGTTAAGGCCATCAGAGGTAAGGATTGATGAAAATTCATCACTTTCAGTCTGTGCAAATTGGTGAAGGCATTCATCTGCAAGGGACAGAAACTCTTGGCTACACTTGTTCATGGCTTGCTCGGAAGGGAAATATTTAGGCTTGTGACTTTTTATAGTCGCTTCTTTCCGAGTAAGCCTTGAATTATCAAGGGCTGAGGCCTTAAGTCAATGCCATTGGAGTCTGCCCCCTGTTTAAACGCTTACAACAGGATAAGATTGCGGCCGGGCGCAATCTATCCTTATTCGTTTATGCGCCTTTTATTAGGTATCAAATCCGTGAAGAGAGGATTAAATGATTTCTTTTGGAGATGTTTCTCTAAAGGAATAGACAATTGTATATCTTTCACCATCATGAACAGTGCTAACAGCATGATGTGAATTTTTCGAAATCTCAAAGCCCTGAACCGAGGCGGATATTGGTTCTATTATATCAGACCATTTATCATTTTCTGGGTCTTCAAAAAATATCAAAAGACCACCACTGTGTTTAGTGTAGTTTCTGTTTAATTGAAAAAGAATTCTATGAGTTTCTCTTCCTTCTTTGTCAATAAAATCATTATGGACGCGGATTGTTTGCCCGGCTACTAGCTTGTGAGCGATAACATCGACTTTATCTGAAAGCTTCACTTTAAATATGCTTTCGATAGTATTGGTCAGTTGGGCAAGTGTTTCATCACTTGAAAGATGGGATATTTTTTCAGGTAAGTCTGTATGTAAAAGGCTAAATTCATACTGTTCATAAAAATCTGTCTCTACAAGCTCCCATGGTGCACTATCTTCAAACCATTCTATCCATGATAAAATATTTTCTTTACGAGAACTTGAAGTTCCAAAAAAATACTTAAATGGTTTTGTTTTTAGCTCATAGCTGTCAATTTGTGGAAACATACCATTACTCTACATTTTCTATATTCAAGCTTTCTAAACGCGAGCTAATATTTTCAATGAAAAATCGATGATCTTTGCAAAATACTGATGGGTTATTATAACCATTTGCTGCGCTCCATCTATACAGGGGCATCCCTCCTCCACATACTTTCAAGACAGGGCATTCAGCACATTCTTTAGCTGTAGGTTGTTGTAGCTTTGAAGCCTCAATGAATTCGGGAGAATCTAGTATCACCGACAATGGGGTGTTAGAAATATTTTTTCTGGTAGAAAAGAAGTCTGCACCATCAAATGATAATCGTAAAGTATCATTTTTTCTTATCTCACCATCAGTTTCGACAATAAGGATTCCAAAGGATTCCTCACCTCGACCTTCTTTTGAAGACTCTCCACCAAGTGACAACTTTATAATGTCATCAATGCTAGGAATTTTAGGTGGTTCTGGGTCTGATAAGTACGTTCCCAAAAGCTCCGTCATCCATGTTCCGTATTCTAGGGAGTCGAAAGAAAGCTTTCCTTTCGGGAGATAATCATGATTACCATCTTGAAATAAGAAGTCCATGCTTGGTGTATTTAGACTTTTAAGGAATTTGTATGTAACAGATGGTGATACTGATGGCTGGATTACTGATAAAGTTCCAGCAAAAAGGAAGCTGCTATCCTTGTGACTACTTAATTTTTTAATTCCTTGGATCGTACTTGCAAATGTACTTTTTCCGTTGTGTCCAACTCTTGCAATATCATTCGCGTATTTGTTACCGTCAATACTAACAGATACACTAACTCTTTTGGAGGAGAATAAATCAAGCAGCTTATTGGTAAGAAGGCCACCATTGGTTTGTAAGCTTATAGGGTAAAGATGTTCATCTAATTTTTCACGCAGCAATGTTAGCAACAATTTCAGACGATCATATCCTAATAATAATGGCTCGCCACCATGCAAGACTATAGCAAAACCTTGCTTTTGTTTTAAAGACTGCTCTATTAAGCGGTTGGAAAGTACCTTTATAGTCTCAACTGACATTCGTTTAGGTTGTTGCTCCCAACTAGTGTCTTTGCCTTGGTAAACATAGCAATAAGAGCAGTCTAAATTACACCGGCTTGCAGTTTTAATTAATACTGTGTCTAAAGGTACTTCCACTACGGTTACTGACCTCTGTTATGGCGATTATGAGTTCTATCGTATCTAGACATGGTAGTCTTACTATTTCTAACTTCCTCCATAAGGCGGGCTAGAACAGGACTGGCTGAGTTGCTTGGTGCGAATTTGTTTTTTGTAGTTGTTGAAGCTTGCATTTTTTAATCCTTTTTTTGTCGCAAGGGAATTATATAAGTATTTTGCCCTGTATCTCAAGAAAAAAAATGAAGCGCGCTAACTTATTAATTGCTATCGATTTTATATTTCTGCACTGCTGTAAATCAATGATATTTAATGAAATACAACATGAAACATAGAGGTGTGATTGTATGCTTGCACGATGCATGAGGTGCAGAGTGCTTAATCGGGATAGGACAGAGTCCCACAACTGAAGTGGTTTAATGACTTAGGACACCTCGTTAATCACAATAGTGCAGTTGATGACGAGGTAGAAAGTGACAAAGCAGCGCAAGAATTATTCTCCGGAATTTTAGCGTAAAGCCATTGCTATGGTAGTTGAACAGGGGCAGGCTGCTACAGAAGTGGCCAGAAGTCTTGGTATCCATGATGGCAACCTGAGACGCTGGGTACGGGAGCAGAATGAAAAAAAGGAAATGTCTTTTCCTGGCAAAGGGCAGCAAGCTCTGACGCCTGATCAACAGCGAATAAAAGAACTTCAAGGAAAATCGTGGGCTGGTCAATGAACAGTCGCATGACGACAGAATTACCTTTAGAGGCGTTGAGAATGGCGTGGGGGAGCCGCCGTAGGCCTGGCCCGGCAGTACTCCACCATTCGGATCAGGGGAGTCAGTATGCTTCTCTGGACTATCAGGCTCAGCTCATGGAGTACGGCATGATCTGCAGTATGAGCCGTAAGGGAAATTGCTGGGATAATGCAGTGACCGAACGCTTCTTTGGAAGCCTGAAAAGGGAAAGGACTGATCATTATATTTTCGAAACAAGAGCAGATGTTGAAGCAGCGGTTATTGATTACATTTTGTTCTACAACAACCACAGACTTCACTCCTATCTTGATTACGTGAGCCCTGAGGACTTTGAACAACAGGAATTCAGGAAAGCGGCTTAATCAGGTATCCATTTGTACTTGACCACTACACATCTATGAATCCACTACACATTGATCTTCAGACATACCAAGCAACTCACAAGGGGAGTCACAATTCGGGTTAATAACACCCGTTTCCCTGAACTCTCCCAAACAGGCAGCACGAAAAGCAATCTCTTGTTGGATAGCCCTAAAGCTGTAGGCCACAGTGGCCACATTCACTGCCAGCATAAGCTTTGTGCGCCTTGATGGGCTCCAGCCCTCCAGAGCGCATTGCGACAGGCCCAGGATACTACCAAAAGTCCCGGTAACGAACGTCACTGAATAACTCTGCCATTTTGGCTGAGAGAAGCCGAAAAGCGAGCTTTCATTGGTGGTCATTGTTTTAAGGCCAAACATGGCAAGATGTGCTGCTGCATCCCCAATATTCATAGATAATAATTCCGTTTTGCTTAAAAAAAATTGTTCGATAGACTGCTGTCAGACACTTGGAACTAGTGAAAAGTTCCAGATGATTCGTGCTCTTGCCACACCGGCGAAGCACCTCCAAACCTTCACCTTGAGTACTGAAATATGAGCAGTCACAGAATTAACGAATTGATCGAGCTCCTCTCCCCACAGTGGCAAAAACAGGATCACCTGAATCTGGTACAGATTATTGAGGCCCTGGCCACAGAAGCTGGCCATAAAGGGCCTCTTCACGAAGTAACGGATGACCTGCTGATGTATCATCTGAAAATGAAAGGCGAGGCTCCGGATGCGATGATTCCGGGCCTCGCCAAAGATGTTGAGGTCGATTTTAAGGAAGCGCTTCTCAAGGCCCGTGGCTGTAAATGACCAGGGAACGCGCCGACTATTGAGAGGTCAGTGCTGCACACCTGAAGACAATGTCTTCAGAACAGCCTTGAGGGTATTATCATTAGCTTTCAAAGAGCCACCCAGGTAGGCAAATTCCAGCAGCGACTGGTCAGGTTTCCAGCCGTGGGAAAGACGATAGATAATACCCACCACACCGCCACGCTGGGTGCCTCCCACGCAGTGCACATACACCGGAGCAGGATGAGCACTCAATTGTTCCGCAATATGCCGGATTTGGCTCTGGTCAAGGCTGGCATTCTTGTCAAAGGATAAATCAACAACTTTAATACCCTCACTTTCCAGCCATTCACGCTCTTTATCAGCCGAGGTGATGGCAAAAACGGTTTTTATGCCAAGGTTGGCAAGACTGTGGGCACCTTCAGCACTTTCCAGCTCACCTCCCCGGTAGAAGTGATCGTCATAACGAATCAGCCAGGTTTTCAGGCCATCTCTCTTGCCAAGCACCTCATAACTCTGATGGTTCCATTCATCAGCTGTTGGCGGCAGGACTCCACGAAAACCGGATTCATAGGCCGTGACTCTGTTCTGTCCCCAGTCACAAGCTTCCTCATGGTCGGCAAGGGCACCAGGTGAAAACATATTGAGAGCCACGAAAAACAAGGAAGGGACCCAGAACCGGCAAAGTTTGACAAAGTACATTGCACTAACCTCAATCATTACTTGACAGGGTGTGGTTAAAACTAGCACAACGTTGTTTTTTTTCTAATTGGCTGATTGCCTGAAAACCAAATCCTTCCAACCACAAAGCCATCTCCTTTTTTTCCCGGTCCTGCCGATGCAAACAGTCTGAAAAGGCCTCAGAAAACTCGATGACCACAGCACTCAACAGAATGACCGGCTCCATTTTAGCGTTGACCATTTCGGCATCAGCCGCAGTGAGCAGGGCACAGCCATCAGAGTCCTGGTATCAGCAAGTCTGGTGTGAAGGGATGGATGGTAAAGTGGAACACCGGCTAAAAGACGGCCGACGTATTGACTGCCTTACGGATCAATACGCCATTGAGATTGAATTTGCCCGAAAGTGGCCGGAGGCAATCGGTCAGTCATTAAACTACAGCATGCTGACCGGGAAAAAAGCGGGGATTGTTCTGATTCTCAAAACGGCAGAGGAGCATTCCCACTGGCAGCGACTGAAGACCGTTATCAAACACTACACACTGCCCATCAAAGTATGGAAACTGGGTCCATGATCATTGGCGCTGAGCCCAGATAAAAAACTCACGATTGCCATCACCACCGGTAATCGGGCTGTCAAAATAACCACGAACCTGTAAATCAAGCTCAATGCAGCAGGCTTTGATTGATTGCTCAACCTCTGGATACAACCGGGAATCCTTGACAATTCCTCCCTTACCCAGACCGCCGGGCCCCACCTCAAACTGGGGTTTCACCAGGCTCAGCAGCTGCCCTCCCTGCTTTAGCAGAGGCACCAGCGATGGCAAAATTCTGGTTTGGGAAATAAACGACACATCCATAACCGCAAGATCAAATCCCTGTTGCTGATCCGTATGGTCAAGGAGTGCAGCAGGCAATGCACGGGCATTCATCCCTTCCAGACAGACCACCCTGGGATCCTGACGCAGCGTCTCGACCAGCTGACCATGACCCACCTCAACCCCTATGACTCTGGACGCCCCGGCCTGTAATGCACAATCCGTAAACCCACCGGTAGACTGGCCAACATCAATCACGGTCGCACCGGTCAGGGATATACCTGACATCGCCAGTGCTCCGGCCAGTTTCATTCCGCCCCGGGAGACAAATTGATCGGCTTCATCCTGACAGATATCAATCTCAACCCAGTCAGGGTATTTCTGACCCGCTTTGCCCGGTGTTTCCCAGCCTCCTGACTGCCGGACTTTCACCCTGCCTTCACTGATTAATCGCTGGGCCCGACTTCGGGAAGACACTTTACCCTGATCCACAAGAATAAGATCGAGTCTGCGCATAAATAAACTTTAAATAGAAACGAAAACGGATCCGGCATTATACACCAGTCGCAAATCAGTTCAGGTATTGCAATGGCCATACTCAGTGAGGGGTTTTAACTGAAACCTGTCATGGGGAATAATCACAATCACGGATACTGGAAGAATTAACGAAAGCGCGCTTCATCCGCATCTTTACGGGCCGCTTTCCACTGATAAAGTGCCAAACTGGCGACTTTATCTATTTTATGCATCACTTCTTGCGCCCTGCCTTCATCCGCTATGGTCCACGGAGCAGTTATCCCGTGAAGAATATCAACCTGCACTTTTTGAGACACAAGCCGCCCTCTTTTACCCCGGGAACCCGCTTTGCCTGACTCAAGAAAAGCGTCTGCCAATTGTTCATAATCCGCTCGACGCGTCCGACGTATTTCAGGGCACGGGTTGTGAAAAGTCTCCCCCAGAATCTTATTGACAATTTTACCCACATCTTCTCCAGCTGAACTCACTCCTGATAACTCATGCAGCAAGGTAAGAAAGATGCGAGGTCTTATCACACAGGCAATCTGCAAGGCTTCTTTCAGGCTGACATCATCCGGCAGGCCTTGCTCTGTCGCTTCCTTCTTTCTGGATGCCTCTTGATTCAATCGATTAACCGCAGCCATTGTCCTCTCGGCTGTCAGGGCATCCACCCTGGCATTCAAATCTGAAAATTTCATCAGCAGATCATCAAGGACTTTCATTAATGCGACAATGTCGTGTTTTGAGCATCGGCCATCTCCTGATAGCCCGGGCAAAGTGGGCGGAGGATCACTAGACGTCACACCAGGATTACTTTCTTCCCTCACTGGGCCACGATAGTAAAGCGCCCCCGCCGCAAACCCACCCCCAAGGTAAAAAATCGTAGGAAGGGAAATCATACCGGTGTAGAGACCAATACCGGCCACCACCCCCACCCCTCCCAATCGTTCACACCAGGTTTTATGCTCCCGGTAAGTGTTTCCAACAACAGGCAACAGCTTTTTGGTCACAGGAACACAGACATCCCACACCCAGGCTCTTGCCCTCTGTAAACGGCCGCCCTCCCCTGCAGGACCGGGCTGAGTCAGATTCCGTGAACCAGCTGTTTTGACAGCTAACGCTTCCACACCTCAATCCCCTGAAAACCATAGTGGCTGGATGAGTCCAACCATTATTGGAATAACAGACACAAACCGGGTATTTAGAGTGCTAGGAAGAAACACCAGTTCCCCTGTATAACTACACACACCGTCAAGTATGCGTAAAATATTCGTTGGCTAACTCAGGAAGCTGATCAGCAATAAAGTCACCAGGAGCCTGTCGGACTTAAGCGTCCGTCTAGTGCAGTTAAGCGCTGATACCCATACCATTCGTGAAAGCTTGTTGAAGTGCGGTGGCACCATCCTTCGGCAAGCTCAGGATGAACGGGGTGTACGGGTATTAACGCTTTTCTGTACCAGTACATGGTTTCAATGAGTTTAACGTGTACAATCTCCGTTCACCCTGAGCGGAGTCGAAGGGTGCTTGGCACGATCTATCAGAGTCCGGAGTTTCCGCCCTTCGACAGGCTCAGGACGAACGGAGTGCGGAGTCACAATAACCCCTCAAACTCATTGAAACCATGTACTAGTCCCAAAACATTTATTGTTTTTTTTCAACAGACAAAAAAAAGCCACCGGTCAGGTGGCTTTTTTTGGATGTTAAAGGCAGGCCTTTAACGGATCAGCAATTAAACTTCACCGAAGTTCAAAGCATCAGACAGTGCCTGCTCGACTTCAGAAGCCGATACCTTGGCCGGGGTCTCAAACTCAACTTCTTCACGTCCCTTACGACGCTCAGCGTGGTAAGTCAGACCGGTACCTGCCGGGATCAGACGACCAACGACCACGTTCTCCTTCAGGCCGCGCAGGTAATCGCGCTTGCCGGTTACTGCCGCTTCGGTCAGGACACGGGTGGTCTCCTGGAAGGAAGCCGCAGAGATGAAGGATTCTGTTGCCAGAGATGCCTTGGTAATACCCAGCAGCACGCGCTCGAACTTGGCCGGGAAGCCGTTTTCACGGTTAACACGGTCATTCTCTTCCAGCAGGCGTGTGTACTCCAGCTGGTCACCACGGATAAAGGTCGAGTCACCGGTATCGGTGATTTCTACCTTACGCAGCATCTGACGCAGAATGGTCTCAATGTGCTTATCGTTAATCTTTACACCCTGCAGACGGTATACGTCCTGGATTTCGTTAACGATGTAGCGAGCCAGTTCACCAACACCCAGCAGACGCAGCACGTCGTGTGGATTGGTCGGGCCGTCGGAGATAACTTCACCGCGGGTTACCTGCTCACCCTCAAACACGTTGAGGTGACGCCATTTCGGAATCAGTTCTTCATAAGGATCAGTACCGTCAGTCGGTGTAATCACCAGACGTTTCTTACCTTTGGTTTCCTTACCGAAGCCGATGGTTCCGGAGATTTCCGCCAGGATCGAGTGCTCTTTTGGCTTACGGGCCTCAAAGAGGTCAGCAACCCTTGGCAGACCACCGGTGATGTCCCGGTTACCGGAAGACTGCTGAGGAATACGGGCAAGTACCGCACCCACTTCCACCGTGGCACCATCCACCAGGTTCACCAGGGCGTTCGCTGGCAGGAAGTACTGGGCAGGAACGTCAGTACCTGGCAGCTTCAGTTCGTTACCATTGGCATCTTTCAGCTGAATGGCTGGACGAATATCCTTACCGGCGGACGGACGATCCTTCGGATCCATCACTTCCATATTGGACAGACCGGTCAGTTCGTCTGTCTGCGTCTTCACGGTGATGTTTTCATCCATACCCTGGAATTCAACAATACCGGCGGTTTCCGTGATGATCGGGTGAGTGTGTGGATCCCACTTGGCCACGGTCTGGCCTGCTTCCACCAGATCGCCGTCCTTCACCGAAATCATTGCACCGTAAGGCAGCTTGTAACGCTCACGCTCACGGCCAAATTCATCAGCAATGGCCAGCTGTCCGGAACGGCTGACCGCTACCAGAGTACCATCCTTACGTTCAACCGACTTCAGGTTCAGCAGACGGATAGAACCTTTGTTCTTCACCGTTACGCTGTCTGCTGCTGCGTTTCTCGATGCCGCACCACCGATGTGGAAGGTACGCATCGTCAGCTGTGTGCCCGGCTCACCGATGGACTGTGCAGCGATAACACCCACTGCCTCACCCTTGTTCACCAGGTGACCACGACCCAGGTCACGGCCGTAACACTTGGAACAGATACCGTGACGGGTTTCACAGGTAATTGGGGACCGTACGCGCATCTCGTCAACATTCATGGTTTCGAGACGCTTCACCCACATTTCATCAATCAGGGTGCCGGCGGGTACAGCAATTTCACTGTCGCTGCCTGGCTTGAGTACGTCTTCTGCCACCACACGGCCCAGAATACGCTCACCCAAAGGCTCTACGATATCACCGCCTTCAATGTGCGGCGTCATCAGCAGGCCGTCGCTGGTGCCACAGTCGTCTTCAGTGACCACCAGATCCTGGGCAACGTCAACCAGACGACGGGTCAGGTAACCGGAGTTCGCTGTTTTCAGCGCGGTATCCGCCAGACCCTTACGAGCACCGTGGGTGGAGATGAAGTACTGGAGTACGTTCAGACCTTCACGGAAGTTGGCGGTAATCGGCGTTTCGATGATAGAGCCGTCTGGCTTGGCCATCAGACCACGCATACCCGCCAGCTGACGAATCTGTGCCGCACTACCCCGGGCACCGGAGTCTGCCATCATGTAGACGCTGTTGAAGGATTCCTGCTCTTCTTCCTCGCCCTGCTTGTTGATCACCGTGTCGGACTTCAGGTTATCCATCATCCGCTTGGCCAGCATTTCGTTGGCACGGGACCAGATATCGATAACCTTGTTGTACTTCTCACCGGCAGTGACCAGACCAGAAGCAAACTGGTTTTCGATTTCCTTAACCTCTTCGTTGGCATCATCGATGATGCGCGCCTTCTCAGGAGGAATAACGAAATCGTTAACACCGATGGAAGTACCGGAAATCGTTGCGTACTGGAAGCCCAGATACATCATCTGGTCAGCGAAGATAACGGTTTCTTTCAGACCAACGTTACGGTAACAGGCATTCAACAGGCCGGAGATCGCCTTCTTCTTCATGGCCTGGTTAACCAGGGCAAAAGGCAGACCTTCAGGCACGATATCCCACAGGATCATTCGACCAACGGTGGTATCCGCCAGGAACTTGTTGTCGTGCTCGACACCTTCACCGTCCCGGTATTTCTCATGGACACGGACCTTGATGCGGGCATGCAGATCAACCGCCTTGGTGCGGTAGGCTCGCATGACTTCGTCGATATCAACGAAGGCCATGCCTTCACCCTTGGCATTGATGCGCTCACGGGTGATGTAGTACAGACCCAGTACCACGTCCTGGGAAGGTACGATGATCGGCTCACCGTTGGCGGGTGCCAGGATGTTGTTGGTGGACATCATCAGGGCACGGGCTTCGAGCTGGGCTTCCAGCGTCAGCGGTACGTGCACCGCCATCTGGTCACCGTCGAAGTCGGCGTTATAGGCGGCACACACCAGTGGGTGCAACTGAATCGCCTTACCTTCGATCAGTACCGGTTCGAACGCCTGAATACCCAGACGGTGCAGGGTTGGCGCACGGTTCAGCATGACCGGGTGTTCGCGGATGACATCCGCCAGAACGTCCCACACCTCAGGGGTTTCCCGCTCAACCATCTTCTTGGCGGCTTTAATGGTGGTAGCCAGACCTTTGGCTTCCAGCTTACCGAAGATAAATGGCTTGAACAGTTCCAGCGCCATCTTCTTGGGCAGACCGCACTGATGCAGACGCAGGGTAGGACCTACGGTAATAACCGAACGACCAGAGTAGTCTACACGCTTACCCAGCAGGTTCTGACGGAAACGACCCTGCTTACCCTTGATCATGTCGGCCAGGGACTTCAGGGGACGCTTGTTGGAACCGGTGATGGCACGACCACGACGGCCGTTATCCAGCAGCGCGTCAACGGACTCCTGCAACATCCGCTTTTCGTTACGGACGATGATGTCCGGCGCGTTCAGGTCCAGCAGACGCTTCAGACGGTTGTTACGGTTGATCACCCGGCGATACAGATCGTTCAGGTCAGACGTGGCAAAACGGCCACCGTCCAGCGGCACCAGAGGGCGCAGATCTGGCGGCAGAACCGGCAGAACGGTCAGGATCATCCACTCAGGGTTGTTGCCTGAGTTATGGAACGCTTCCAGCAGCTTCAGACGCTTGCTCAGCTTCTTCAGCTTGGTTTCAGAGTTGGTCTGTGGAATCTCTTCACGCAGCGTATTGACTTCGTCTTCGATGTCGATATCTGCCAGCAGACCCTTGATGGCTTCGGCACCCATGCGGGCATCAAAGTCATCACCGAACTCTTCCAAGGCTTCGTAGTATTGCTCATCCGACAGCAGCTGGTTTTTCTCCAGCGTGGTCATGCCCGGATCAACAACAACGTAAGATTCAAAGTACAGTACCCGCTCGATATCACGCAGGGTCATGTCCAGCAACAGACCGATACGGGATGGCAGGGATTTCAGGAACCAGATGTGGGCCACCGGGCTGGCCAGCTCAATATGACCCATGCGCTCACGACGCACCTTGGCCAGGGCAACCTCAACACCACACTTCTCACAGATAACACCACGGTGCTTCAGTCGCTTGTACTTGCCACAGAGGCACTCGTAGTCTTTGACCGGGCCAAAAATCTTGGCACAGAACAGACCGTCACGCTCAGGCTTGAACGTACGGTAATTGATGGTTTCCGGCTTTTTCACTTCGCCGTATGACCAGGACCGGATCATGTCCGGTGAAGCCAGCGCAATCCGAATAGCGTCGAATTCGTCCGTCTGGCCCTGTGTCTTGAGCAGATTCAATAAGTCTTTCAAGATCGTATCTCCTCGCGGTGCAAGGTGCCTGCTGTTCTATCAGAGAGCAGGCACCCTGGCCACACGTTCGTTATTCGGTTTCCAGTTCGATGTCGATGCCCAGTGAGCGGATTTCCTTCAACAGTACGTTGAAGGATTCCGGCATACCGGCTTCCATTCTGTGGTCGCCATCCACGATGTTTTTGTACATCTTGGTACGGCCAGTGACGTCATCGGACTTCACAGTCAGCATTTCCTGCAGAGTGTAGGCAGCACCGTAAGCTTCCAGTGCCCAGACCTCCATCTCCCCGAAACGCTGGCCACCGAATTGTGCCTTACCACCCAGAGGCTGCTGGGTAACCAGAGAGTAAGAACCAGTAGAACGAGCGTGCATCTTGTCGTCTACCAAATGGTTCAGCTTGAGCATGTACATGTAGCCAACGGTGACCGGACGCTCAAAGAATTCACCGGTACGACCGTCAAACAGCTTGACCTGGCCACTGTCGTTCATGTCCGCCAGGCGCAGCAGGCGCTTGATCTCGGTCTCTTTGGCACCGTCAAATACCGCCGTTGCCATCGGGACACCGCCACGCAGGTTGCGGGCCAGCTCCAGCACTTCGGTGTCGCTGAAGGAGTCAACTTCCACCGGGCTGGAACCAGGGATACCGTTGTAAACTTCGTCCAGGAACTTGCGCAGTTGCGCGATGCTCTGCTGAGCTTCCAGCATGCGGTTGATCTTGACGCCAAGGCCCTTGGCCGCAGCACCCAGGTGAGTCTCCAGCACCTGACCAACGTTCATTCGCGATGGTACACCCAGAGGGTTCAGTACGATATCAACCGGATTACCCTCTTCATCGTGCGGCATGTCTTCTACCGGCATGATGACGGAGATAACACCCTTGTTACCGTGACGTCCCGCCATCTTGTCACCAGGCTGGATACGACGCTTGATGGCCAGGTAGACCTTGACGATCTTCAGCACGCCAGGGGCCATATCATCGCCAGTCTGGAGCTTCTTCTTCTTGTCTTCGAAGCGCTCATCCAGCTGGGCACGACGCTCTTTCAGCTGTTCTCTGGACAGATCCAGCATCTCATTGAGTGCTTCGTCTTCCATGGACAGTTTGAACCACTGCTCGTGCTCCAGGCCATCCAGATAGCTGTCGCTGATCCGGTCACCCTTGCCAAGACCCGGGGCGCGAACCACCGGCTGATCACGCAGGGCACCACGCAGACGGGCGAAGGTGTCATGCTCAACCACACGGAACTCTTCATTCAGGTCCTTGCGGTATTCATCCAGTTGCGCCTTTTCAATAGAAAGCGCACGGGAGTCCTTCTCTACGCCATCACGGGTAAAGACCTGCACGTCAATAACGGTACCTTTGACACTGGTCGGCACACGCAGAGAGGTATCCTTAACATCGGATGCCTTCTCACCGAAGATGGCACGCAGCAGCTTTTCTTCCGGCGTCAGCTGGGTTTCACCTTTTGGCGTCACCTTACCCACCAGAATGTCACCAGCGCCCACTTCTGCACCCACATAAACGATACCGGCTTCATCCAGCTTGTTCAGGGCGGACTCACCAACGTTGGGAATATCGCCAGTGATCTCTTCGGAACCCAGCTTGGTGTCACGGGCCACACAGGTCAGTTCCTGGATGTGGATGGTGGTAAAGCGGTCTTCCTGAACGACACGCTCAGAGATGAGGATGGAGTCCTCAAAGTTGTATCCGTTCCAGGGCATGAACGCGACGCGCATGTTCTGACCCAGCGCCAGTTCACCCATGTCCACAGACGGACCATCCGCCATGATGTCGCCACGGGCAATCTGATCGCCCGCCTTCACCAGGGAACGCTGGTTAATACAGGTGTTCTGGTTAGAACGGGTGTATTTGGTCAGGTTGTAGATATCAACACCGGCCTCACCTGGCTGCACTTCATCATCGTTCACACGAACCACGATACGGGCTGCGTCAACGGTATCGATCACACCGCCACGACGGGCAACCACACAGACACCGGAGTCGGAAGCCACGTTACGCTCCATACCGGTACCCACCAGAGGCTTCTCTGCTCTCAGGGTTGGTACGGCCTGACGTTGCATGTTCGATCCCATCAAGGCACGGTTAGCGTCGTCGTGCTCAAGGAATGGAATCAGAGAAGCCGCAACCGACACCATCTGCTTGGTGGATACGTCCATGTACTGGACTTTATCCGGGCTCATCAGGGTGGCTTCACCACGGTAACGAACAACAACCAGCTCTTCTGTCAGTTGTCGTTTTTCGTCCATGGCCGCAGAAGCCTGGGCGATAACGTATTCACCTTCTTCGATAGCAGACAGGTAATCCACGTCATCAGTGACCTGGCCATCAACAACGCGACGATATGGCGCTTCCAGGAAGCCATAGTCATTGGTACGGGCATAGGTTGCCAGCGAGTTGATCAGACCGATGTTTGGACCTTCAGGCGTCTCGATCGGGCAGACACGACCGTAGTGAGTCGCGTGTACGTCACGCACCTCGAAGCCGGCACGCTCACGGGTCAGACCACCCGGGCCCAACGCAGATACACGACGCTTGTGAGTAATCTCGGACAGCGGGTTGTTCTGGTCCATAAACTGGGACAGCTGGCTGGAACCGAAGAACTCCTTGATCGCCGCCGCTACCGGCTTGGCATTGATCAGATCCTGAGGCATCAGGCCTTCGGACTCCGCCAGGCTCAGACGTTCCTTAACGGCACGCTCAACACGTACCAGACCGACACGGAACTGGTTCTCAGCCATTTCACCCACGGAACGTACACGACGGTTACCCAGGTGATCGATATCGTCACAAACGCCTTTACCATTACGGATATCAACCAGAATGCGCAGGACATCAATAATGTCGGAGTTATCCAGAACACCGGAACCGGTATCTTCATCACGTCCCAGACGACGGTTGAACTTCATTCGACCGACGGCAGACAGGTCATAACGCTCGGTGGAGAAGAACAGGTTCTGGAACAGGGCTTCAGCAGCATCCTGTGTTGGTGGTTCACCGGGGCGCATCATGCGGTAGATTTCAACGAGCGCTTCCAGACGGTTGGTGGTGGTGTCTGCACGCAGGGTGTCAGACATGAACGGACCACACTCCAGCTCATTGATGTACAGCGTTTCTACGGTTTTGATACCGGCAGACAGCAGTTTTTCATAAACGTCAGGGGTGATCTCAGTGTTGCACTCAACAATGATTTCACCAGTAGATTTGTGAATAACAGTCTTCGCCAGAACACGGCCATAGATATAATCTACCGGCGCTTCCAGGTTCTTGATGTTGGCTTTTTGCAGGTCACGGAGGTGTCGTGCAGTGACACGACGGCCCTGCTCTACAACAACGTTACCGTCGTTATCGTAGATATCAAAGCTGGCCGCCTCGCCTCTCAGACGATCGGCAACAAACTCGGTGCTGACATTTTCAGCGCCAATGTTGAATTCAACAAAATCAAAGAAATTATCAAGAATTTCTTCATTGGAAAGCCCGATGGCTCTCAGCAGGATGGTGGCAGGCAGCTTACGACGACGGTCGATACGGACATACAGCAGATCCTTTGGATCAAACTCAAAGTCCAGCCATGAACCACGGTAAGGAATAACACGGGCAGAATACAGCAGCTTACCGGAGGAGTGAGTCTTACCCCGGTCATTATCAAAGAATACGCCCGGAGAGCGATGCAGCTGAGATACGATAACACGCTCTGTACCATTGATAACAAAGGTACCGTTATCGGTCATGAGCGGAATTTCGCCCATGTACACTTCCTGCTCTTTGATATCCTTGATTGCCTTGTTAGCGGAGTCTTTATCGTAGATAATCAGGCGCACCTTGACCCGCAGAGGTACTGCGTAAGTGACACCCCTGAGCTGGCATTCCTTGACATCAAACGCAGGAGCACCCAGTCTGTAGCTAACATATTCAAGGGCGGCATTGCCGGAATAGCTTACGATTGGAAAGACGGATTTGAAGGCTGCGTGCAGCCCGATATCTTCTCTGGCTGCCGGTTCTTTATCTGACTGCAACAGCTTGTGATATGAATCAAGCTGAATCGCCAGCAGATACGGCACATTCATGACACTCGGCAGCTTGCCGAAGTCCTTGCGGATGCGTTTTTTCTCTGTATACGAGTATGCCATCAGCGTTCCCCAGCTTGGTTACCTGTTTTTGACTTCAGGCGGCGTCGCCTGGCCATAGTAGGTTAGTTCGAGAGCGGGTGGCTCCCTGTCAAAACCAATAAATTTTCAACTTTTATGGTCATCTACTGACCTGTATCACAGACACCCCTGAGGTGTTGCAGATACTCTTAATGCCGTTACAGACACTGTGCATCGTTGTCGACACTTCATGTCGTGATAGACATCAACCGTTGTATGAGCTTTAGCGCCTGAACAGAAAGCAACCTGACACTATTGTTCAGATTTACTACCCTGCTTTCACGGCAATACCGCTTACATCGCACAAGGCAACGGAAGCGGTATTCAAATCTGCCCAATGGTTTATTAGACAGCTTTTATATGTCAGGCTGGGCAAAACGGTCAGCGCATGAATTCTCTACAGCAATCTACCATCATCTCACAGCTCGATCTGAAGTGGTACTGCAATTACCGGAAAACCCCTGTATTTAAACGTTTTACACCATCACAAAAAGCCTTCTCCAGATTGATCAGTTTCTGTGACGACTTTTCCAGGTCCATACCGCTGCCACAACGATCTGCCAAAACAGCAATACCCCGATCAACATCACGAAGAACCCCATCCAGCCATAAAGACTGAAAAGAATGGGAAGTTTCATGATATAGAACAGGATCTACGTGCAAATACAGTTACTCAGACGATATAGCTCATACAACGGAAAAAAGGCCGGCACCCTCGCAGGCACCAGCCACCTGAATCTATTATGCAACAGACCCGGGATTATGCAATGCTTTTGTAGAAATTACTTGATTTCTACTTTAGCACCAGCTTCTTCCAGCTGCTTCTTCAGCTCTTCAGCTTCTTCTTTAGAAGCGCCTTCTTTCAGAGGAGCTGGAGCGCCGTCTACAACAGCCTTGGCTTCTTTCAGACCCAGACCAGTAGCAGCACGTACTACCTTGATGACGTTAACTTTCTTCTCGCCAGCGTCAGCCAGGATTACGTCGAACTCAGTTTTTTCTTCAGCAGCGGCAGCAGCTTCAGCAGGAGCAGCAGCAACAGCAACAGCAGCAGCAGCAGAAACGCCAAACTTTTCTTCCATAGCGGAAACCAGTTCAACAACGTCCATTACAGACATTTCAGCGATTGCATTCAGGATATCTTCTTTGGACAGAGCCATCTCTATATCTCCAAAAATCTTGGTTGGGGCAAACAAACAGTCAACCCCGGAATTTGTTTAAGCAAAAAAGCAAGAAAACCAATCCGGCAAGGATTAAGCGGCTTTCTTCTTCTCGTCGGCAACAGCTGCCACAACACGGGTAATGCTTGCAGGAATCTCGTTCAGAGTTCTTGCCAGCTTGGTTACCGGTGCGATCATTACGCTCATCAGCATTGCGCGAGCCTGATCCAGAGTAGGCATCTTGGCCAGAACATCGATCTGTTCTGCACCCAGCAACTGTCCGGAAATAGACAGGGCTTTGATGTCCAGCTCTTTGTTCTCTTTGGCAAAATCCTTCATCAGACGCGCAGCGGCACCCGGATCTTCCATAGAGAAAGCAAGCACAGTAGGGCCTACCAGAACTTCCTGCAGGCACTGAAGCTCAGTACCTTCTACAGCGCGCTTGGCCAGGGTGTTACGAACTACCTTCAGGTAGACGCCACCTTCACGAGCCTGCTTACGCAGAGCAGTCATTTGACTAACAGTAAGACCACGGTAGTCCGCGATTACAGCCGACAGAGCGCTTTGTGCAGCCTCGCTGACTTCGGCCACAATAGCCTTCTTGTCTTCGAGTCCTAA
Organism: Endozoicomonas sp. ALE010; assembly: GCF_049310165.1. Taxonomy (NCBI): domain Bacteria; kingdom Pseudomonadati; phylum Pseudomonadota; class Gammaproteobacteria; order Oceanospirillales; family Endozoicomonadaceae; genus Endozoicomonas; species Endozoicomonas sp. ALE010. The sequence goes on from NZ_JBLYNV010000024.1 coordinate 63,225, forward strand.
CGCCATGGGCTTTACTCCAAATTTATGAAGTTTCACTTATGATTTATCCAAGATAAATCATTAAGCGCTTACAATACGGTGATGGGTGTATATCGTTTTGGATAAAACGCATACTCACCGTCTACGCAGGACATTAAGCCCTCCACCTATAACCCTTTCCGAAGAAAGGCCCCTGACTGAACAGGCACGGCATTGGACACCTGCGATCTTTGACGACCCCCGCCACGAAAGCAGGGACCCCAAAGAGGGTTGCGGCTGGCTTGCACCAGCCAGAAATCTGACAATCCAGATTTCAGTCATTCTTTCTATCGCTTACGCAGACAGAGAAGACATGTCGATAGTCAGACCCGGACCCATGGTAGAGGACAGGGTAACTTTCTTCATGTAAACGCCTTTGCTGGAAGAAGGCTTCAGCTTCTTCAGATCAACCAGCAGAGCTTCAACGTTCTGCTTCAGGGCAGCCGCTTCGAAGTCGATCTTACCAACGCCAGCGTGGATGATACCGTTCTTGTCAGTACGGAAACGAACCTGACCAGCCTTAGCGTTCTTAACCGCTTCAGCAACGTTAGGTGTTACAGTACCAACCTTAGGGTTAGGCATCAGGCCGCGTGGACCGAGAATCTGACCCAGCTGACCAACAACGCGCATCGCATCAGGAGAGGCGATCACTACGTCGAAGTCCATCTGACCCGCTTTAACCTGCTCAGCCAGGTCTTCCATACCAACCACTTCAGCACCTGCTTCTTTAGCGGCTTCAGCGTTAGCACCCTGGGTGAACACAGCAACACGGACGTCTTTACCGGTACCGTTAGGCAGTACGGTAGAACCACGAACTACCTGGTCAGATTTACGAGGATCCACACCCAGGTTGACAGAAACTTCGATCGTTTCCTTGAACTTGACGCTGGAGATCTCTTTCAGCAGACTGGCGGCTTCTTCAAAGCCGTAAGACTTGGTAGAGTCGATCTTTTCAGCAATCAGCTTGGCACGCTTTGACATCTTAGCCATTACTCAACACCCTCCACGATCAGACCCATGGAACGAGCTGAACCAGCAATGGTACGTACCGCTGCGTCTTCGTCAGCAGCAGTCAGATCAGGCTCTTTGATCTTGGCAACTTCAAGCAGTTGCTCGCGAGTCACAGTACCGACTTTCTCGGTATTTGGACGGCCAGAACCCTTCTTCAGCTTCAGAGTTTTCATCAGCAGAACAGAAGCAGGCGGAGTCTTGGTTTCGAAAGTGAAACTGCGATCGCTGTATACAGTAATAACAACAGGAATCGGCATGCCAGCATCCATTTTCTGGGTGCTTGCGTTGAACGCCTTACAGAATTCCATGATGTTAACACCGTGCTGACCCAGGGCAGGACCAACAGGTGGGGATGGGTTCGCCTGTCCAGCAGGCACTTGAAGCTTAATATAAGCTTGTACTTTCTTGGCCATTGTTAACCTCTACGTGGGTCACTGCCTCATTTGACGCTCTATCCCGGGCTCCTTAACAAGAAATCCCGAAAAAACATCAAATTCCACGGCTACCCGTCTACAAAGCGCGGTAGTTTACAGAAATCATCCCGAAAGCACCAGCGCAAAAACACGTAAGATAATTGCAATTTACACAATTATCGTTTTCAGCCCGAATAATAAGGGAGGATGCAAGCCCAACCCCCAAAAACACAAAACCCCGCGGCCTGAACTGGCAAACGGGGTTATGGGATCAATTTGATCAGCTTACACTTTTTCAACCTGGCCAAACTCAAGCTCGACCGGCGTTGAGCGACCAAAGATCATTACCGCCACCTGGAGACGACTCTTCTCGTAGTTAACACCTTCCACCACACCGTTAAAGTCGGCAAAAGGACCTTCAATAACACGAACCATCTCACCCGGCTCAAACAGAGTCTTGGGCCTTGGAGCCTCAGCACCTTCGTGCACACGACGAAGAATCGCATCCGCTTCTTTTTCAGTGATCGGCGCAGGCTTGTCGGCCGTACCACCGATAAAGCCCATCACCCGTGGCGTATCTTTAATCAGATGCCACGAGTCTTCGTTCATTTCCATCTGGACTAACACATAGCCCGGAAAGAATTTTCTTTCGCTCTTGCGCTTCTGGCCGTTTTTAATCTCTACCACTTCCTCGGTAGGCACCAGAATTTCGCCAAAATACTCTTCCATAGCAAGACGCTTGATACGCTCATTCAAAGAGCGCAACACCTGCTTCTCGTATCCAGAGTAGGCATGAACCACATACCATCGTTTCGCCATGTCCTGTCCCTATCAAATCAGGCTGCTGATCATCCAGCCTAGCAGAGAATCGAGCCCCCACAAAATAAGGCCCATCACTAACACGACGGCAACCACCACCAGAGTAGTTTGCACCGTCTCCTGACGAGTAGGCCAGACAACCTTGCGAATCTCGGTTTTGGCATCCTTCAGCAACGCCCAGAAGGCACCACCCTTTATCGTCTGCAGAGCAACAAACCCGGCAACCGCCGCAATCACCAGCAAACCGACAACCCTGAGAAGGAGCGACTCAGCAGAGAAGTAATAATTACCGTAAACACCAACAGCGACCAGAACCGCCACAAGGCCCCATTTGAGACCATCCAGACGACCCGAAGTCGCAATTTCAGAATTTCCACTCATCAGCTTGATTTTCTCTATCCAGGCTTTCTTGAAAAGATCTTTAAAAAGACCTCTGAGAACAAGCACCCCAGGAGCTTGATCATTGGAAATGGCAGGCCAGGAGGGAATCGAACCCCCAACCCCCGGTTTTGGAGACCGGTGCTCTACCAATTGAACTACTGGCCTAAATCGCTATCACTCTGGATTGCAGTGCCGGTGAATTATAATCATGATTAACCGACCTGAAAAGCCTTTCGACTTATCGAGCACAAAAACCAATCAGTACCCGAGAAAAGAGACACGCATCTCTCAAAAACAAAACATTTCAACAAACACCCGAAAGGGAAGAAAAGATAAAAACCCCTTTCGTTTCAGTATCTTATCACATCAGCCGGTCTTTTCAAGCCCCTTCAACCTTCCCACTCATGCCGCCTGTGGACACACACAAACCATGCAACCACAAAATAAACGACAAATCACCAGTGACAAGCTCAAGGGCCTCGAACCGCCGCATATAAAACAGCAATCGAAAGAAAAAAGCAAGAATAGAGGAAAGAAAAGTTGGCAGTGGACAGATAAAGAAAAAGCGAAAGCAACTTTATTTTCTGCCCACCGCCAACTTTTATTGCGTCTTGACGTTGATAGATTGGTTGGGAAATGTAGATGAACAGAGTCTTTACCTGAGTGTATTGATACTGGGAGAGATTGAAAAGGGGTCAAAAAAAATCAAGATCCTGCCCGGCGTAGAGAAATTACGCAACTGGCTGGAATTTGACCTGAAAGACAGATTCAGGCATCGAATCCTGCCAGTGGACATAAGTTCGGCCCTTAAATGGGGCTCAATTCAAACCGAAGCCGAACAGGTACCCCCCCAATACCGGCTATTGATGGATTAATGCAGTGACGGGTTTAGTCCATAATTGCACCGTGGTTGCCCGTAATGTCGATGATATGCGACAGAGTCAGGCTGAGCTGTTTATCCGTGGGATGAATCCTCTTGTTGATGATTAGTAAGTGCCCCTGATTTTCTGGCAATCTGCTCAAAGCTCACTTGTAATAGATGATGGCAGTAATAACCAGCTCGACTTAAGACTTGTATGACACGAAAACCCGGTCAGGTTTAAATAAATTAAAAAGCCGACATCAGGGAGCAATTTTTTCCAGCTTCGCTTTTATCCGACCTTCACCACCCCTTGGTAACATTTTGATTTTAAACGATTAAATATCGTGCCAACCATATATTCGAATAGAATATATGGTTCAAAATCAGATGATTACGTTATTTTGGTGGTGAAAGTGGGTTTTATTATTTATTACCGACATTTTCCCTAAAATACTCCGGCTATCGCAAGGAATTATAAACATTCTTGAGCGATCAGGAACCCTCGTCCGGCAGGGTGGGGACGTCACAAAGAGTATTTAAGTACTAAAGTTTCAATTTAAGTGATTTTTTATATCGGAACTACAGTAACATTCAGTTGTCCAAAGATTACCAATTCTGTATTTCCCTGCGGATGGTAAAAAATGAAAGCATCTATAGGTCAAGTTGTCCGACTAAAAACTGATGGTCCAGATAGGGTCATCCAGAGCGTTACATTTGGCCTGAAAAATTATTACTACTGTTAGTCGATTTTTTTGCTATGACAATGGATATTCAAGTTTATTATGGGGGTCAGCATGCTATTTCCGGACTTACCAAGCTGATTAATGAAAATATTTCTAATGAAAATCAAGCCGTTTATGAAGAGGTCAAGTTAGGGACTAGCCTGTTACTTTTAGGCCTCCTTCCAAATGAGGAGCAATGGCTTAGAACTCTTGATAAGAGGCTTGTATGCATAGTGCCCGGTATAATGTCACTGCTTGGTGCAGGTATAACCGTATATCTATCCCCTGATTGTGATACTTCATATATTACAAAAGGTTTTTTTGATGGCGCAAAGGACGTCTTGATTTATTACTCAGCTTCATCTTGCATCATGAATAAAATAACCACGGTAGCAATCGAAACAATTTTCAAATAAATATATCGTTAAACATATTTTTTATTATGGTAAGTGTAACGCTATTCCTTTCTCTAACAGGTGTTCCAGTGAACTTTAAAGAATGTAAAGAAAACACAGAATTATCTCCAAACTCAGTAATCAAATGACCATCAGGAAAAGAGCACTTGGACCAAATTGATTGCCTGGAACCACCAACCCCTGAACTAACCTCTTTCTTTAAAATATATTTTTCTCCCCTATCATCTGAAACTATGTACTGTTCTTTAGTTGGGATTAAGATTGTAGATAAACCGGAATTATACATTGAATCTCTCCATTAACTCATATAAGTGATCGACCGGTATAGGTAACACCCGTTTCATAAGACTATTCAGTTATTGCCAAATGGGTTGAACTATTCCGGTATTCTTGGGTAGTCAGGAAATAGCTTATTTACCAGGATATCTCTTGACTTAAACATTGCGTCTACATAGATTCTGGGTTTGTAACCAGAATTGGAAAAGTCATGAACACCTCCACAATATTGATGTTCTTTTCCAATAATTTCAATTAATTTTTCTTTAATTTTTTCTGCTTCTTCCAGGTTGTTAACCATAATATCGACACCGACATCACCCCATATGATTTCTTTGATAGGAATATCGTTGAGTTTTTCTTGTAAGGCCATTAGTAATTGACTCTCTTTTTCTTCTTTTGTCAGCTTGTCAAAAGACTGTGACTGCTCAACATTTGGTGGTAAAAAGTCATTTCCTGGAAGCTCTTTATTGGTTTTAATAGGCTGTGGATATGTCTCTGTCATATTTCCAACCAAATTTGGGGCAGTTACAAAAGACTGCGTGGATGGGGAAGAATCTTTTTTAACTGGATTTTTATTTTTCTCCGCTGCCAGTTCTTTAAAATATTTTATCAACTGTGGTTTCAACACTTCAAATCCTTCGAAGCACATACCATGAAACTCCTCTTTACACATAATGCAGTAATCGGTAAGTTTCTTTCTTTTCTTTTTATGAGAAAAGCTATTCGAGCTGGCACCATCAGAAATTTCTGCTTCGCCCGAAGCAACCAGAAAATCACCATTTTTAACCGCTGCTGCAACCACACGATTGCCTTGCTTATCGACAATAAAAACCAGCCCGGGGCTATCAAAATCAAATTCAATAGCATTGCTCTCGGAGCCCACGGACCTGGTGGTTATTGCTGTCGTAGTAGCAACTGAAACACGGGCACCTTCCTCATCTATTTTGGCCACGATTGTTTGTTTTGTACTGAGAGAGTCAGGTGTCGGTCCGCCTAATTTCTTTAATTTGTCCGGAGTTATTTTTATACCCCGGAAAGAACCAATCTGATCCAACAGATCGCTGTTCGTACTGTTTATTTTCATTACGGGGAACGTCAGTTTAACTTCTCTGGGTGTGCGGTTAATTGATTTGTCAATCAGATAATCAATGGTCTCTTTAGTAATACTGCCAATGGCATCAGGTGAATCTTGACGCGGTGCTATCGCCACCAGGTAAAGCTCATTCTCTCCTTGCCTGAATGGTTTGGCAATGGCTTCAAATTTTCGGCTACGCTCATCAGAGTAACCTATCTGATCCTTTATACTCATCATTTTGACGTTAATTATGGACCCGTCTGCACACCTGAATGGACGAGACTTAGTGTTACTTGCATTAAACGCATGAGCCCATTTTGCCTTGAGTGACACGACATTGTTTATGGTGGTGTCAATCGAATCCCGAAGGGGATGATTTGCCAGCAATCCAGGGATTTCACCCCCGGTAACTTGTTCGACGTATTGATCCGTCACATCAGCTATGTTTTTATTGCCATCAGAGGTTAGCAGCTCTGCTTTATAGTGCTCAGTGAGGTTATCAACAAAACCCTTTTCGTGGCCCGGATTATATGCGGATGCCATGAAGTTCAATATAGAAAGCATCTGGTCCTTTCGGAAAGGATGCTTTCTGCTGAAACGCCCCAGTTCATTATGGATTGCCGAATCAAGATGTGGTGTCAGTTCTCCTTGAGGTATGTCGAGGATCATTTCCTTATCGTTGTTATCCATGGTTGCCAGTAACATACCCAGTGACGCGGCCAGGCTTGAATCGGACAAAGCAGTGCTGGACTGACCTGCAGGTTTTAATATTTCAAACGCCAGATCACGAATACATGCGCTAACTATTTTTTTAGCTCGATCCTGATGTTCTTGCTGATTACAGGTTGTTGTTTCAATCGATGCACGTGTAGGAACAGTTGGTATTGGGGGTAAGCCGACTGAGTTGAACATTTTGCTACTCCTGATTCTGTTAATGTTAATAACATCCGCAAGGCAAGTATTTTTTATCAGTTCGCTATTGAGGTCTCCTTCCACCACTGAGAAGATTCCATCTTTATTTACTCCAATGGCGCTAAAATCTACAGCGCTAACAAGACTAGTTTAATCACTTTTCCGACGATTGCTCGGCATCCTGATGTTTGTCGTGAGCAATAAGTCGTCGGCAATTACCAACTATTCGTGCTCTGGCTTCAGGTCATGGGCCGCCGAAACTCAACTCTACCTCCTTTTCTGCCCACTTTCTTTTTCTGAAAACTGCCAACTACTCCCTGATGTGTATTATTCTGTAAGGATCATAAACAGAACGGGAAGAAGCGAATGGCTCAGGCCGAGCAGTTACAATTTATGACACCGGAAGCCTATCTGGCGTTTGAACAGCAGGCAGACCAGCGGCATGAGTACGTTAACGGGCTGATCATCGCCATGGCGGGTGCCAGCCGCAGGCACAATCTGCTTACCCTGGCGTTTGCCTCCCTGCTGCGTGCTCACCTGCAGGGCAGCCCCTGCAGAGCTTACTCCAGTGATATGAAAGTGAATGCCAGCCATAAAGGGAATGATGTTTTTTATTATCCGGATGTGATGGTGGCCTGTAACGATTCTGACCAGAACGCCTATGTTGAAGATCAGCCAACCGTGATTGCCGAAGTGCTATCCCCCACCACCGAGGCAAGAGACCGGATGGAAAAGCTTGCAGCCTACACCGCCATCAAGGGGTTGAAGGAGTATGTATTGATCCATCAGGATAAGATTGCCGTAGATCTCTACCAGAGTACCGACAGCGGCTGGGAGATCATCCGCCTGCAGCAGGAGACCGATACCTTGCTGCTCCATTCCATCGGGTTTTCAGTTACGCTTCGGGAGCTTTATGAAGATGCGGTGGGGGTTCTTTAAGTGGTAGTCATCAGTGGGCAGATAAAGACCACTGATCCGCTTTTAATTTTTTTCAGCCATCATCACTTCAGTTGCTTTTATTAATCCGTTGCATAAAGACACTCAACAGCAGGTTGTCGATGAAACTGTTGATTTTATTGCTCATGAGTCGTCCGGTAATGGCACGCATTTACCCATCACGCGCAAACAAACAAAAAACAAGGATAACATACAGCCCGTAGTTGAGCCCTCCTATGCTACTTTGACCGAATTACCCCCTCCGAACTTCTGTCGTCAAGCTGAAGAAATATTAACACTCCATGGCGAAACCATCTCATTGCATGATTTATTATTTTCCAATATACGACGCTGGGGCTTTCATGGAGTTGACACCTGCCAGATTGGATCGCTTGATCACTCTGCCACTTCTTAGTTTTAGACAGTTTTCAGATTTAATTGAATTGCTATTGTTTTTGGTTTGTTTTGCAGCATGCTTACGATTATTTAATTTTACCTTCATTTGTTTTAATCTTGTTTCGTTTCTATTCAAGGTTAGTTTCATTTGTTCTAATCTATCCTCGTTTTCTGTAAAACAGTGAAGTTTAATCACACTGAGATTGTGAGCTGTATGGGCAATAGCTGCTGATAATAATCCATGGTTTTTATATATATTGTTATATTTAAAACCTGCTATAGCTTCAATAAATATATGGGTGAAAGATGGTTTTGCAGTGCAAAGATGTGCAATTCCAAATAGAAAAGCACTAATGATCTCCGGGATATACCCTGCGCCAAAAGGTAGGTTTGATTTTATAAGTTGTGGGCAAATAACCCTGAATAATGCCTCTTCAATGAAGGCATTTTTGAATATTTCCTTTGTAGACAATTTTTCTATAAAACCTTCTTCATAGGGGTTAAAATCTGTTCGTCCTGTTAACTTTTTCTCTACCATTAATAAAGGCCTTGCTAATAATAACTGCACAGGGGTGTATGTTAGCCTCATACCCGTCCCCAAGAAAATTTTTTTAACTTGATCTTGTAATACTTCTATGGATCGATTGCCAGCAAAAGCTTTAATGGATGAATTTACCGCTGGTGCCAATGAAGATATAAAAGGCGATAAATTTGACGATATAACGCCCATAAATAACCACCCTATGCGTTTAGATCAGGAGGTTAGACCATTAAAAATAGTTTTTCCTCAATTCGGGTTAAAACTATTGACGGTAGCAGGTATTACCAAACGCTTGTCACCAACGGGCTCTCTCTCAAATTACGATCTGCAGTAACAAGTGTTGCACCGAGATGAATCGCGGTGGCGGCAATCAAACGGTCCGCCGGATCATTATTAATACTGCTGTCCAGGTTCACGGAGAGCTCTGCAATGATTGGGTTAATAGGGATAACGTCGATTGCTCTTGCCTGTAATGCCAATTGGCAAAAACTCTCGGCGCTCAATTCCAGTTGCAGCCGTCTACGTTTTATCAGCATGGCTACTTCCCAGAGGGTGATATCGCAAATCATCAGCTGGCCTTTGCGATCACCCTGTTGGATGATTTGCTTTGCCTGTTTGCTGAGTTTGTCGTGTTGCAGGGCATCCCAGATAAAGGCACAGGTATCCAATAAAATCATTGCCGGTTTTCCCAGGGTTCATCCAATGGATCGATAATATCGTTGGCAATGGCATTTTTACCCACTTCCTTCAGGGTTTTTCTTGAATACTTCTTTAACGCATCGGGGGCGCAGATGGTCGCCAGTGTTTGACCATTAGAAGTCACGATAAAGGGTTGGCCTTGTTGGGCTTTTTTCAGGTAATCAAGCAGGTTAGCTCTCAGTTCGCTGATATTGACCTGTTCCACTCTTTATTCCTTGTACAAAATCTTTGTACTTCTCAAGCTAGTTCAGCCGGAGTGCTTCTGCAAGAGGCAGTGGGCAGTGGGCAGTGGGCAGTGGGCAGTGGGCAGTGGGCAGTGGGCAGTGG